>JAIPJH010000041.1 GCA_021734245.1 Candidatus Cloacimonadota bacterium
GGCAACGGCTCCGGCTGAAAACCTCCGGAGCCATGCCGGCAAGTCTGTTCTTGGACAATGCCTAAAAAAATCCATTAACGCAACTGCTTGTAAAGCAGTTCTTTAAAAACACATATGGTCATTTGATACTATTTCAGCAATAACATTTTCTTCGAAATTTCCTGTTTATTTATTAAGAGTTTGTACAAATATATACCTGAACCTACATTCTTACCATTAACATCTTTTCCATCCCAGGATACCGAGTGTTCTCCAGTTGTGAAATTACCTTGAGCCAGTTTACGCACGATCTGTCCCTTTGTGTTGTATATTATCAGGTCAATATGTTGATCTAAAGGTAATGAAAAATAAATCTCAGTAGTTGGGTTAAATGGATTGGGATAATTCCCCTTCAGTTGTATACTTTCTAAGTTAGGCGTTTCATTTTGTTCTTCTTCAATATTTCCAAACATAACCACAGAATTATTCTGTTGACCGGAAATAACTGAACCTTCTTCAAATTCTCCCGTTTCTGGATTCAAAACTTGATAACTTTTTACAGGAATATTTAAACTTCTAACGTTAGTTACAATCTCGAAGTTATAGGGAATCGGTTCCCGGCTTACGCCATCAGGATAAACCAGGATCTGTTCACATTCATCATCAACTACAACTGCCCCAACGCAAACATCATCCTGAAATACTCCAATTTCCATTACTTCTTCCGGAATATCAACAACATCTATTACTTCGTATTCAGCAGCTTCTGAAAATGCAAAATTTTCCGATTCACCTCTTGATTCCGGTTCTTCTGCAGTTCCAGAAGATGTCCAATAGAAATTGTTGATCTGGGTTGTTCGTTCAAATCGAACTATATATCCTTTACCGTATTCCAGCGTTTTACCTTCCACAGACTCAGAAACTGGTTCTGCCTGTCCGAAACCACGATTGTTACTGTTTTTGTTATAGTACCAGTCTTCTGCCCAAACTTCTTCTACATATGTCCAGAAATCATCTCCAAATGCATCAACTATATTTTGCGATTCCGGCAACCAGTAACCCATCCAGTTTTCTGTATTAACGCCAGCTACTAAATTATAGTCTAAAGGATTATTTGCAACTACTCCTAATCGATATCCCTCTAATGGAAGATAGTGATAACCTTCTTCTGCAGTATATAATTTATAACCGTAACTGGACTTGACATTATAAGATGTTGGATCCCAGCTACCTTGATCATATTCGAGTACTGGATTTTGTTCCGTAGAATAAAAAAGTAAGTTGAGATCAATAAAAGGCCAATTCAGGAATTCTTCAAGTATAGGAGGTACATTAACATCTTCATCATCCTCTCTTTCAAGTCGTGGGAAAGACAACCAGTTCCAGTGCTCTCCTTTACAGTATTTAATATCAGTGCTTGATTCAAAACATCCTATATCAATACGTACATCTCCCCCTGTTGTATTAGGATCACCAGCATCGATGCAGGGACTGCCTTCCAGAAGGTAATACTCGTATGGCTCTTCAGGGCAGAATTTGGGGTCAGTGTTAACTAAATTTCCAGAACCCCATGTGAAGTAAGGAGTGTTTTGATAGCCAGAATGAGTAAAGCAACTATATGATATTGTAACATCTGAGCCATAAGGTCCAATAGTAATACCAGCAGATGAAAAAATACAATTTTTGATAGAAGCATCAGCAGCAAGATATAAGTAAAGACCATATGGAGAATCAACAAATGTATTATTTTCGAAGTTACCATGATAATTTGAGCTTGCATTCATAATATAAAATATCCCATCATCATATAGATTATTCTTATAATTTCCATAAGCTTCAGGATTAGAATTCAATGAATAATCCTCATTTAAATAAATTGCATATTGCGCTGAATTATTTCGGAATATACAATATGATATTTCCTTCACATGATCATCACAATTCCATGACTCAAGAATATTTCCATTTGATAAATCATTATCTTCAAAAATACAATTAGTTATGGTATTCACACCATCATGAAAAACTACAGCAGCATCACCCCAAGAAGCACCTGTTACTGTAAATCCTTCAAATCTTTCAACATGACTTTGAGCATTTAAACAGCTGCCCCAAAAATATGGTGCAGAAATAATACAATCATCTGGTCCATTAACAGATTCAAAAATCAAATCAGTTTTCCCATTTGGTATTTCAATGTATTCTTCATAAACACCATCATATACAAGGATTGTATCATCGTCTAAAGCTGCATTGACGGCGGCCTGGATAGTAGAGTAAGTACCACCCGGCCAAACTGTTCTAATGGTTGCAATAAGTGAATAACTCATAATAAAATATATAATTGCTAATATGATCTTTTTCATCTTTTCCTCCATAAGTTTTTTGTTTTTTTATTCTCAAATTCTAAATAAAGCACGAATCGAAATGAAATCACTCAAACTTATTCTTACAGGAATAATCTCTCATTCTGCCCTCCTTCAAATCAAAACGAAGGAAGAGAGACCACAAATTTACCAGTAAGCATATTCATTAAATCTACTTACTATTTGACATCAGCATGATGATAATTAGTTTATGTTCTCGGGAAGAGGGTTGTGGAGATTTTGCTTTGGCACTAACCTTGCTTATCGAAACTCTCTCTTCCTTTTTGTTTTAAATAATTTCTTAAAACATGGTCTATTCACTTACCTTTATTAACAGTAACAAAACAAGATTTATAGATTCGATGTGTCAAACGATTTTCAGAAAAAAAACAGATAAGGTTATCTTATTTATTATGAAATATTTACGACAGTTAACATCCTTTCCGAAACCTTCTCTCGCAAACTCTTCTTTATTGGTTTCGGAAAGTTCTGAAAAATCCCTAAATAACATTCGATAAGAGATTTTTATTATACTTTTCCGACAGCTAATAATAGAAGTGCTGAGAGAAGCTGACGGAAAATGATTAACCTTCTCAATGGTCGAATAAAATGAGACCTCGAATGGTTAATTCAAAAAAAAACAAAATTGGTGAAATCGTCTCGATTGAGCTTAAATTTTTTACTGATCGACTTCGATCAATCTTAATCATAATTTTCGAGACGAAAAGAATAAACACTTAGACTCCACGAGACGTGAAGTCCAACAAACAATCCGTGTTTATCTGCGGTTAAAAGAGATTCTTCCAAACTGTGCCGGCGTAGTTTTTCGAAGCCGTAAGAACAACGTGCAAGACTCGTTAGAATGAGAAAGTTTTTTGTTTTATCAGTGTCTATCAGCGGTTTTTAGATTACACTTCCTAAAAATTACTCATCCCACTGCCTGATAGCTTCGTAACAGGCAATTGCTGCTGTTACGCCAACATTCAATGAGTTTTTCCAACCGGAAAGAGGAATCGAGACAGTTTCATCTGCTAACTCTAAAGTTTCTTCCGAGATTCCTAATGCTTCATTTCCCAGCAGTAAAGCTGCCGGTTTCGTAAAATTAATCTTGCCAATATATTTTGCATTTACAGTTGTTTCCAAGGCAAAAATCGTGATATTTTTTTCTCTTAAAAATTGAATCGCTTTCTCTGTTTTTTCGAAATGCTGCCAATCGACAAATTCTGTAGTTCCCATTGCTGTTTTCTGTACTTTTTCATTATTGGGAGTTGCAGTGTATCCGCACACTAAAATTTGTTTCACTCCAAAACATTCTGCTGTTCTGAAGATAGAGCCCACATTGAAAGAAGATCGCAGATTATCCAAAATTAAATAAAGCGGTTGTTTCTGCTTTTGTTCTCTTAAGCCATCTTTTTTTAATATCTCCGGATCCGTTAGTTCCTGACCCAATCTACGTTCCAAAGGAACAGCGAATTCCAGGAATTGCCTGATCGTAGCTTTTTTCAGATCGATCGAGATCGGAACTCCCAACCAGTTCAAACATTTTTCAAATTCTTTGACCAGATTTTGTTTTTCTTTATCATCCCATTTATTATGAATTTCTTTGATGAACTCATTTATTATTTTTTGTTGTTTTTGGAAGTTGAATGAAGTGAATTTTTTCTGCGTATATTTCATATATAAAAAAGGGAGCTTTTCAGCTCCCAAAATGTTATTTAATTCTTTTAAGTTCTTTCTGCTGACCGCCTTTCTTGTATTTCTCGATATCAATTTTCAATTGGGCATTTTCAGTTTTTAACTTTGAATTTTCATTTTTCAAACTGGAATTTTCGGAACGCAGCTTGGCGTTTTCACTTTTCAATGAGTTGTTCTCAGATTCCAGTTTGTCATATTTCATTTTTTTAGCTTTCAGATCTTTGTTTTCCTGTCGGATTTTTTCCACTTCATCCATTAAAACTTTGTAAGCATTATAGGTGGAATTATACTTCTTTTCCATACTATAGTACTCTTTTTCCCAATCTTTCTTCATTTTCTTACGTCCGCCTGTTTGCTGTTCTACCTGTTGAGCAAAAACAGAAACTGCCAGACACGCGATTATCAAAAACACAATGATCTTCTTCATAAATCCTCCCATCTTTTATGTTCTATATAATTCCAAACATTCCAAACGATATTTATGCTGGCAAGAGAAATCTGCTTGACAGCCAACTTTAGATCAGAAGTTTGATAAAATTATAAGGAGAAAATATTATGAGATTATTTAGTTGGAAAGCAATTATTCTGCTCATTTTAATGTTTTGTCTTTTTCTATCAGCGCAGAATTCCAAACAAACTGAACCTGCAAAAGTATATTTTACCAAAGATATTTCGGCTGCTGGTGTAGAAAATATTTTCCAATACATAAATGAAAATGTAAATGGAAAAGTAGCGATTAAAGTTCATTTTGGAGAAGATGGAAACAAAACTTTTCTGAACCCTGAAATGGTAAAAGGCCTGGCAAAACAGCTCGATGCAACTTTAGTTGAAACCAATGTACTTTACGTGGGAAAGCGTCGTTATACGGAAAGCCATATCAAACTGGCCAAAAAGCATGGATTTGATTTTGCACCGATCGATATCCTGGATTCAGAAGGCGAAAAAGTAATTCCGGTAAATACATCTCATTACCAGCAGATCAAAGTGGGAAGTCACATGGATAATTATGGTTCTTTCCTTATCTATTCTCACTTCAAAGGTCACGGAATGGCAGGTTTTGGCGGAGCTATAAAAAATGTTGCGATGGGTTTAGCTGCAATTTCCGGTAAAATGGCAATGCATGCTTCTTCTATTCCGACTTATTCTCCCAGCAAATGTATCAGTTGTAATCTCTGTGTTCCTGAATGCCCGGGAAATGCAATCACAATTGATCCGCTGGTAATAGATGCTGACAAATGTATCGGTTGCGGAACCTGTATCGGAATTTGCCCTCAGCGTTGTTTTGGCGTTCCCTGGAGCAGTACAGATCGCAGTGTATTTATGGAACGTTTGTGTGAATATGCCAAAGGAATTACCGATAATTACAACATGGTTTATATAAATGTTCTGGCAAATATCACGCCAGCTTGCGATTGCGCCGGTTGGCCCCAAAAACCCTTTATGGATGATATTGGAATTGTTGCTTCCAACGATATTGTTGCTGTGGAACAAGCCAGCCACGATCTGGTAGATAAGGCTCATAACTGCGATAATACATTCCTGAAAGAAGTGAAGGTGAACGGCAAAAGACAAATCGAATATTCTGCTGAGCTGGGAATGGGCAACAGAAATTATGAACTGATCGACATTGATAAATAGCGAGGAATAATGCCTAGAAAATTGGAGTATAAACGCAAAATATTTGGTTATGAATGTGATGTTTACGGACATTTGAACAATGCAAATTATCTGCACATCTACGAAGAAGCAAGAGCAGATGCACTGGAGCAAATGCAAATTCCTATAAGGGAGCTGGCAGAAATTGGATATCACATTTATCTTACAAATATTGAATTGGAATTTATTAAAGGATTGCCCTTGGAAAGCAAAGTTACAATTCGATCTCATATTGAGAAATCGAATCGACTTCAATCTACCTGGATTCAGGAAATCTACAATGAAGCTGAAGAAATTTGCAGCAGTGCTGTGGTGAAAGGAGCATTTGTAAAGAACGGTAAACCGACCAGAATCTCAAAAGAACTTTATAAGGTTTTCCAGCTAAATTCCCAAGAATAAAATATTCTTGTACAATACGTTTTTAAAAAATTTGATTAAAGAAAATTCTTAAATTTGACTATCACCGTGGCAGAGCCAAGGTGTATTTCGCTAAATTTATTTCAGCAAGCTGAAAATCGAATTTTCATTATTTACCCCTCTCCGGCTACTGCCGGATCTCCCCTCAAACGGGGGAGAAAATTTGGAAAACCCCGATGCAGAGCAGCGAGGAATTCTTTCGATTAAAGATATTTTTCTACAGAAAAATAGAAGCCAATCCCAAAAATGAAGCAAAACCACCTATATCGGTAAGCATTGTGATGATAATGCTGGAAGAAAGTGCCGGATCAACTTTGAGTGATTTCAAGATCACCGGAATAAGCGAGCCGACAAGACCTGCAATGAACATATTGCAAACCATGGCAATTCCCAACACAGCGCCCAACATAATATTTCCTTTCAAAAAATAAGCTATCAGCATCGCTGCCGAACCTATCAAGACACCATTGATCAAACCCACTGAAACCTCTTTGAAGATAGCTTTTCCAGCATTTCTCATGGTAAGTTCACCCAAAGCAATTCCGCGCACGATTACCGTAAGAGTTTGCGTTCCAGAATTCCCACCCAAACCTGCTACGATCGGCATTAATACAGCCAGAATCGAGAGATTAGCAATTGTCTCTTCAAAAATTCCCACCACACTGGAAACCAGAAGAGCTGTAAATAAATTCAAAGTGAGCCAGGGAAGGCGTTTTTTTACTGAGTTGATCGGTTTGGTGAAAACTCTATCCTCGCTTTCCAAGCCCACCATTTTGTAGGCATCTTCCGAAGCTTCCTCATCGATAACATCGATGATATCATCTACTGTAATACGGCCCAGAAGAACATCATTTGCATCTACAACAGGTAAAATATAGATATCATATTTACGAAACATGTGAGCAACCTGCTCCTGATCCATATTGACGGGAACGGATATAATATCCTTTTCCATTATATCTTGTGCTCTATCATTTTTCTTTGCCAAAAGAAGCCTGGTAACTTCCAGAATACCTTTTAATTTTTCATCTTCATCTGTAACAAAAAGATAGTGAAAATTCTCAACATCTTCATGATTTTCTCGAATGTATTCGATCATCTCATCCCGCTTCATGTTCAGCAACACAGAGATGATCTCTTTCTGCATCAAACCACCGGCAGAATCCTCATCATAAACCAGAAGCTCTCGGATCTCATCAGAATCTTCTTTATCAATTTTTTCCAGAACTTCCTTCAGTTGATCTTCATCAAGCTCCGCAGCAAGATCTGTAGCTTCATCGGAATCCATTTCATCCATGATCTCTATTAGGCGGTTTTGCTTTATGCTTTCCAAAATTTCATCAAGAATTTCATCGTGCAGATCAGGTAAAACTTCAGAAGCAATTTCAGTTTCCAGTAGAGAAAATGCCGGGATTTGATAATCGGCAGGTAAATGATTGATAACAGAAGCAATATCTTCAGGTCGCATCTGATTCAGGTTAGACCGCAATTTTTCAGAATTTTCATTTTCAAAAAAATCCAGAATTTGATCCAAAGTCATGTTTATCATTGTTTCCCTCCTCGAAAATTCCGGCAAAGTTTTACTCGAAGCCGAATCACACAGTTACTTTTATGTGAAATTATCAGGTTACGGAATTTTGTCCATTTTTTTATACGAAGTAAACCTTTGATTTTTTTTCCACGCACACCCGAAATATATTTATTTTGCAGTAATCAACAAAAAAAACAATAATTTCATTTTTTTCAAGCCCATGAATTTATTCATGGGAAAAGCAAACAAAACCTTTTATAGTAACCATCTCAATGGTTTATTATTTTGCAAACGGTTGGAACCGTTGTCCGATATATTTCTGGTATCAAGATTCCCACGAATGACCCTGTGAAATTGAATTGATTTCACAGCTTAAAAATTCGTGGGCTTTACTGGATAAGGTTTTGGACGGTTAAAATAGCAACAATTTCATTTATTACAATAAATTAGGTTTATACCTTTCAAATTTTTCGGGGTATGCGTGTGATTTTTTTTTTTCTGATTGACATAAAGAAAATTAAAATATCTATCTTCTTCATGAATAAAAAAAGATATAAACTTATTATTTTTGATGCAGATGACACTTTGAGATTTTGTACTGTTCCCGGTCAACCATGCCCAAATAGGCCAGGTGAATGGAAATTGCACAACAACGTTAAAGAAAAACTGGCAGACATTAATTGGGGCTCTCCCCAGGAAGGCAAAACCGCTTACGGAATTGCCAGTAATCAAGGTGGTGTAGGAGTTGGTTATTATTCTGCAGAAATGGCTTTCCAATTATTGAAAGACACATTTACAGCAGCTTTCGGTTTTGAACCAATCGATGAAGTTATTCAAATGTGCATTCCCAAACCGGAAGAAAATCCAGCCTGCCGCAAACCAAATCCAGGAATGCTCAATAAAATAATGAAATACTGGCAGATAGAGCCGTTAGAAACACTCTTTGTTGGTGATCGGAAATCGGATCAAGAAACTGCCGAAAATGCTGGTTGTGATTTTACGTGGGCAAAAGATTATTTTATATTTAGCAACGAACAAAATGAACAAAAGATTGAATAATGTAAAAAAAAATTAAATAGGAAAAATTTATGGCACATCGAACCTTAAAAGGCAGTTATTCCCGTTTATCTGAAAGGTTAAATCGTTTTCCACAGGGAGCTCCAGTTTCCGATCTTTTATTTAAGATCCTCAAGATCATTTTTAACGAAAAGGAAGCTGAACTTGTTTCTACATTGCCCATTAAACCTTTCACCGTAAAAAAAGCTGCGAAAATCTGGAAAATGGATGTTGTTTCTGCTCAAAAATATTTAGATCAACTTGCCGGCAAAGCCATCCTGGTAGATGTGCAGAAAGATGGAGAATCTGTTTATACACTCCCTCCGCCCATGGCAGGATTTTTTGAGTTTTCCATGATGCGTTACCGCAAAGATATCGATCAGAAAATGCTGGCAGAACTGTTTTATCAATACATGAATGTGGAAGAGGATTTCATCAAAGAGCTTTTTACAAATGGCGAAACTCAGCTGGGCAGAACCTTTGTGAACGAACCAGCACTTCCGGATGATGAATCGCTTCACGTTCTGGATTATGAACGTGCTTCCGAAGTAATTCAGACGGCAAGTCACATGGGTGTGGGAATATGTTATTGTCGTCATAAAATGCAGCATCTGGATAAAGCCTGCGCTGCTCCGCTGGATATTTGTATGACTTTTAACAGCTCTGCAGAATCTCTCATCAAACATGGATTTGCCAGATCTGTAGATAAGAAAGAAGGAATGGATCTTTTGCAGGCAGCTTACGACAATAATCTTGTTCAGTTTGGGGAAAATGTTCGTAAGAGAGTAAACTTCATCTGCAACTGCTGCGGTTGCTGCTGCGAAGCTATGATAGCACAACGCAGATTTTCGGCTCTCAATCCAATTCATACTACAAATTATCTTCCAGAAATTGATACAGAAAAATGTACCGGCTGCGGAAAATGTGTGAACATTTGTCCTGTGGAAGCAATGACTCTAATTTCTGCCAACGATCCCAAAAGTTTAAACAGAAAAATAGCCAAACTTAATGACGATATCTGTCTGGGTTGCGGTCTTTGTGTTCGTGCCTGCCCCACTTCGGCTATTAAATTGATACAAAGAGATAAACGCGTGATCACTCCTTTGAACAGTGCTCATCGAGTTGTGTTGATGGCAATCGAACGCGGAAAATTGCAAAACCTGATTTTTGATAATCACATCCTGCTCAGTCATCGCGCTTTAGCTGCCCTGTTTGGAGTTATCTTCAAACTTCCACCCGCCAAACAAATCCTTGCTTCCAAACAGATGAGATCACGATATCTGGAGAAGATACTGGAGAGGATTTAAACAACTATGCTGGATGAATCTGCAAGTGAATGTGTCGCTTAAAATCAAAAAATTGATTCACTCTGAAAAAAACCATCATATTGAGGAACTCTTCTTGGCAAACGACGAAATATTGATTTGTCTATCCTTCGTCAATCTCCTTTGAATGAATTCCTCAGGATGACGGAAAATGATGTCGTCTTCCGGAGGTCACTTTTAGCTTTGCACTCGACTGTGTCCGGCGAAGCTTTGCGAAGACGGAAGGATCTCGTGAGAATTCTGGCAGCTTAACTTCTCGATCAGGAGTGATCGAGATACAAAAAGTCTTCTCGTTCCAAAACTCCAGTTTGGGAATGCAATTTCCAACGAAACTCCGTTTCGTGATCCTTCATACCTGTACCGGCGTAGTTTCTCGAAGCCTTAAGAGCAACGTTTTTACACACCCCGTCAGCTTGGCCGCCACCCCTCTCCAGAGGGGAATTTTTCAGAGTGACAGAAAAAAACCTTGCATTCCGCTTAACCCTCCGTTTTATTTGGTTTTAGAAGGAGGTGCAAAATGAAATTGAACGTTAAAGCATTTGGACTTACCTGTGGATTAATTTGGGGGTTAGGTCTGATGATCATTACCTGGTGGATAATTCTGTGGGACGGCTCGATGACTGCTTCAACCTTTCTGGGAAGAGTTTACCGCGGTTATAATTTTACTTTTCTGGGCAGTATCTTCGGCTTGATCTGGGGTTTTTTCGATGGACTTATCGGAGGTATTATTTTCGCCTGGCTTTATAATAAATTGTCAGGAAAAAAAAGGGAGAAATAAAGCCTTATGACTTTTAGACATTCCATTCTCGACTCCTTTCACTTCATTTTCGAGTCGAGCCTGGGAAAATTTTGCTATAAAAAAACAGCCGCCGATCGTTAGATCGGTGGCTGCAATTTTATACAGAATTTAAGCGCTTAAATTCCTGATTATTTTTTCTTTTTTTCTTTAGTTTCTTTGGTTTCCAATTCATTACCAACGAATTCGATGATGGCCATTGGAGCCATGTCACCCTTGCGATAACCATTTTTCAGAACGCGTGTATATCCGCCTTCTCGTTCAGCCATTTTAGGAGCGATCTCATCAAATACTTTTTTTACCAGGTCACGATTTTTGAGAACTTTGTAAACCTGACGACGATAATGAATAGTATCTTTTTTGGCATGAGTGATCATTCTTTCTGCCAGACCACGAACTTCTTTGGCTCTCGCCAATGTTGTATTAATACTTCCGTATTCAACCAGTGAGATCACCAGGTTTCTCATCATGGCTTCACGATGATCTTTTTCCAAACCAAATTTTCTACCACTTACTCTATGTCTCATAATTCAAATCCTTATTTCTTGATAGTTACTCTGTTTTTTGCATCTTCGATCTTTTTCCGGATCGTATCAACATTCATACCGAGGGAAAGATCATAATCATCCAAAAGAGATGTGATCTCTTCCAGAGATTTCTTTCCAAAGTTACGATATTTCAACATTTCATTTTCGCTTTTGGAAACTAATTCACCGATTGTATCGATCTTGGCTGCTGCCAGACAGTTGCTGCAGCGAACAGATAATTCCAGTTCGTTTACAGCTGTATCCAGAATCTTGTCCATTCTTTCCAGTTCAGGATCCATCTCTACTTCTTCGATGTATTCCGGTTCTGTTTCGAAAAGTACAACTCTGTCATACAGATCTCGCAGGATCTTTGCTGAAAGATACAAGGCATCTTTCGGGTCTACACTACCGTCTGTGCTTACTTCCATGATCAATTTATCATAATCGATCTTTTCGCCAACACGCTGATTTTCTACCATGAAATTAACTTTATTGATCGGAGAATAAATGCTGTCTACAGGAACGATTCCCTGCAAAGTCATTTCTTCTGTATCATGCTTTTCGGCAGGATGATAGCCGCGACCGATTCCAACCCACAATTCCATGCGGAAATCTTCATCTTGGGTCATTTCCAAAAGCTCGAGTTCTTTATTGATTATTTTCACATCACCAGTTTCTTTAATTTCTGCTGCTGTGATCATGCCTTTTCCCTTATGTTCCAAAACCAGTTTTTCTTCGTTGATGGAATCGCATTTGATAACCAGTTTTTTCAGTTTCAGGATCAGATCGATATAATCGGAAGTAGAGCCTGGAATTGGAGCAAATTCATGATGTAACCCTTCGATCTTTACAAAACGTACTGCTGCACCCTGAATAGAAGACAACAGAACACGGCGCAAAGTATTTCCTATTGTAGTTGCAAATCCCTGTTCCAGTGGACCAATCTCAAATTTTCCAAAGGTAGGACTGTAGCTCGCTTCATCTACCTGAACTTTCTCGGGTAATTGTAAAGGTTCTATGAACTTCATAAACTTCCTCCCTATTACTTGGAATAATACTCAACAATCAAACGTTCATCAACATCCAACTGGATCTGTTCTCGTGTCGGAATATTTAAGATCTTACCTATGAAATTGTCTTTATTTACTTCGAACCATTCTACGGAATCAACTTCAGTAGAAGCTTCGATCGCTTCTTGTACAAGCGGCATTGTTCTGCTTTTTTCTTTTATTGTAATTTCATTTTCCGGTCTTACCAGGAAAGAAGGAATATTCACCTTGCGTCCATCTACCTGAATATGACCATGTCGAATGATCTGACGGGCAGATTTGCGGGAAGGTGCAAATCCCATTCTATATATTACATTATCAAGTCTGCATTCCAGGATCTGTAACAGGTTTGTACCTGTAACGCCTGTTTTTTTTGCAGCCATTTTAAAATATTTTCGGAATTGTTTTTCCAGTATTCCATAAATTCGACGAACTTTCTGCTTTTCTCTAAGGTGAATTCCATAATCACTCAAACGTTTACGGAATCTCTTTCCACTTCCATGATCGCCAGGAATATAGGCACGACGTTCAAAAGCACATTTATCGCTGTTGCAGCGTGCGCCTTTGATAAAAAGTTTAGTGCCTTCTCTTCTACATAATTTACATGATGGTCCAGTATATCTAGCCATATCTACACCTTTATACTCTTCTAGTTTTTCTGGGTCTGCAGCCGTTGTGTGGAATCGGAGTTGTATCTGTGATCATAGTGATCTGCAAACCGTTTGCATCTAAAGACCTGATAGCAGATTCACGGCCGCCACCGGGTCCTTTCACAACTACTTGAACTTTATTTATTCCCATATCCAAAGCTGCTTTTGCAACTTCTTCGGCAGCTAACTGTGCTGCAAATGGGGTACTCTTCTTGGATCCCTTGTAACCGATCTTACCGCCAGAAGACCATGTAAGAACGTTTCCGGCTTTATCGGAAAGAGAAACTATGGTGTTATTGAAGCTGGAATGAATGCTGGCAACACCTTCGTTGAACGAAAGTCTTACTCGCTTCTTTTTTGCTCTTGTTTTTGCTTTTTTTGCCATTATAGTCTCCTATTTCCTCTTTCCTGCACCAGAACCTTTTCTGCGTCCACGTCTTGTTTTAGCATTGGTATGAGTTCTTTGTCCTCTTACCGGCATGTTTTTCTTATGACGCTGACCACGATAGCAATCGATCTCCATTAAACGTTTGATATCCATTGCTGTCTGAGTTCTGAGTTCACCTTCCACGATATAATCGTTTTGGATGAGTTCTCGGATAAGTTTTTCTTCTTCCAGAGAAAGATCTTTCACTTTTTTATTTTCATCAATGTTAACTTTACTAAGGATTTCGCGGGAAGTTGTCCTTCCAATCCCATAGATATAGGTAAGTCCGATAAGAACTCTTTTGTCCCTAGGTAATTCGACTCCTGCTATATGTGCCAAGCTCAGCCCTCCTTTTATTTAACCTTGACGCTGCTTATGTTTGGGGTTTGCAGGGCAGATAACCCTGATAACACCATTTCGCTTGATTATTCTGCAATCTTTGCAGATCTTTTTTACAGATGCTTGAACTTTCATCATCATCTCCTAATTTATAAAATCATTTATAACGGTAAATTATTCTCCCTCTGTTTAAATCGTAGGGAGATAATTCAACTTTAACTTTATCACCTGGCAATATCCGGATGTAGTGCATTCTCATTTTGCCGGAACTATGCGCCAGAATCTCGTGTCCGTTTTCTAATTCCACTCTAAATGTGGTGTTCGGTAACGCTTCAGTTACCACACCTTCTACTTCGATCACACCTTCTTTTGCCACCATAGATCATCTCCTGTACAGAGTTAAGATTTCCGGCTCATTTTTCCCTATCAGGATCGTATGCTCAAAATGCGCCGACAATGAGTTATCTTCCACAAAAAATTCCCAACCTTTTTCGATAACACGGTTGGTTCCGATATTAACCATTGGTTCTATTGCAATTGTCATTCCACTTTTCAGGCGCGGACCTTTTCCGGCAGCACCAAAATTGGGAACGGCAGGATCTTCGTGCAGTCTGCTTCCGATTCCATGACCGGTAAGACTGTCAGCTACAAAATAGCCGTTTTTCATCACAAACGATCCAATTGCATAAGAAATATCACCGACTCTATTTCCTTCTCGCGCTGCAGCGATTCCTCTCTGCAGAGCTTCTTTTGTTATATCCATCAGTTTTTCTGCTTTTTGGGAAATTGTTCCAACTTTGTAGGTTCGAGCAGCATCTCCATAAAATCCAGATTTTAGAACACCAACATCGATACCGATAATATCACCTTCCTGCAAAATATCTTCTTTGGAAGCAATACCATGCACAATGCAGGAATTTACTGATGTACACAAAGTAGAAGGAAACGGATCCAAGCCAGGAACTTGATATCCTTTGAATGCTGGAATTCCACCTTCCGATCTGATAAGATCTTCGGCGAAACGATCCAGCTCAAAAGTATTTACACCTGGTTTGATGATACTTTCCAACTTATGAAGAAGTAATGCCACGATGCGGTTTGATTCCCGCATTTTTTGTATTTCCTGCTGATTCTTGATCGTGATCATTCTTCTATTTTCACTCTATATAATAATTAATGAACATTAACCGCGACGTCCGCGCAGTTTACCTTTCTTCATGAATCCTTCGTAATGTCTCATTACAAGATGAGATTCGATCTGTTGCAGAGTATCTAAGGCAACACCAACGATAATGATAAGTCCGGTTCCACCAAAATAGAAAGGCAGATTTGCCCACTTACTCATAAATTCTGGAAGAACAGCTACAAATGCAAAGAACAAAGCACCTGGCAGCGTGATGCGAACCAGAACGCTGTTGATGTAATCGGAAGTTCTTTTTCCTGGTTTACGACCGGGAATAAAACCACCGTACTTTTTCATATTCTCTGCCATTTCGATCGGATTCATCACCATTGCGGTATAAAAATATGCAAAGAATACGATGAGTGTAACATACAATACTGTATAAAGCCAAGCTCCTGGTGAAAGAACCTGCACGATTGAATTCATAAAATCACTATCTTTGAAGAAAGTTGCGATTGTGCGAGGAAACATCAGGATAGCTTGCGCGAAAATGATGGGAATTACACCAGCTGTATTCACTTTTAGTGGAATATGAGTGCTCTGACCGCCATAAACTTTTCTACCCACGATTCTCTTAGCATATTGCACTGGTATTTTACGCTGACCTTCTGTAACCAGCACAACCGAAGCTGTTACTAATACCATTACTACAAGAACAGCAACTGCCAGGAAAATATCCATAGCTCCGGCTCTCACCATTTCGAACATTTGCATAAAACCCTTTGGGTAGCGAGCAATAATACCTGCGAAAATGATAAGAGAAATTCCATTACCGATTCCTTTTTCTGTAATCTGCTCACCAAGCCACATGATAAACATAACGCCGGTAACCATAGTGATTACACTGGTAAACAGAAAAAGCGGACCGGGATGCGGAACTGCGCCTTCTACGCCGGATTGCAGGAATACACTGATTCCGATAGCGTTGAAAGCTGCGATAAATACTGTTCCATATCTGGTGTATTGAGCTATTTTCTTCTGACCTTCGGCTCCTTCTTTCTTCAATCTTTCGAAGAAGGGAATTACCCCGCCTAAAAGCTGAATTACAATTGAGGTAGTGATATAAGGCATAATTCCAAGAGCAAAAACGGAAGCTCTTCCCAGATTTCCACCTACAAACAGGTCGAACATTCCAAACAGGTTACCACCGGATTTGCTGGCAGATCCCAGAAATTCTCTCAATGCAGATGCGTTTATACCAGGAATAGGAATAAAACTTCCCAGACGATAAATCACCAAAATCAATGCAGTGAACAGTACTTTCTTTTTCAGATCGGGAATCTTGAATATATTGGATATGCTTTTTAACACTTTAGATTACCTCCGCCGTTCCACCTGATTTCTCGATCAATTCTTTGGCTTTCTCAGAAAAAGCATTAGCCCTGACAACTATCTTCTTATCAAATTCTTCACCGCCATTGGCCAGAATTTTAACAGGAGCAACTTCACCGGCTTTTGCTTTTCTAATGAGATTCAGATTTTCTAATTTTTCAATATCAAATTCTGCTTCATCAATTTTCTGCAGTGTTTCCAGATTTACAAGTCTGAACTGCTTTTTGAAGATATTTTTGAATCCTCTTTTAGGAAGACGACGCTGCAGGGGCATCTGACCACCTTCAAACCAGGCTGGAATGCTTCCACCGGAGCGAGACTTTTGACCTTTGTGTCCACGACCGGCTGTTTTGCCCGTACCTGAACCATGCCCTTTGCCCAAGCGCTTCTTATTTTTCTTCACATTAGGACGTTCAATGTTATGAAGTTCCATTGTTTCTCCTTATCCTGCTACTTGTCTTCAGATTTTTTATCTGAGTCTTTCTTTACAGTTTTCTTTGTTGTTTCTTTTTTTGCTGTAGTTTTCTTTGTTGTTGTTGCTTTCTTTTTAGTTGTTGTTTTTTTAGCTGCAGGCTTTTTCTTTTCGACGGTTTCTTTCTTTTCTTTTTTAGGTTCAGCCTTTTTTTCTGTTTTGGCTGTTTTCTTTTCTACCGTTTTTTTCTTTGTTGTTTTCTTCTTGGTGTCTTTTCCTTTTGATTCATCTTTTTTTGCCACGGTATCCTTAGAAGAATCATCAGCTTTTTTTACAGTTTTCTTGGAAGTAATTTCTTTCTTAGCTGAAGTTTTCTTTGCGGGTTTTTCCGCTTTTTTCTTGGCAGCAGGTTTTGCTGCTTTTTTCTTAGGAGTAGATTTCTTTACGGGTTCATCTACTTCTTCTACCTTTACAAGATGAATCACATTGTGAATCATGCCGCGAATCACGGGATTATCATCATGCATTCTGGAACGGCCTATTTTACCAAGTCCCAAAGCTGCAATAGTTCTTTTTTGACCTTCTTTTCTATTAATTATGCTGCGGATTTGAGTAACCTTGAGTCTCATTTACTTTTCCTCCTCCGCTTTCTTACCTTCAATTTTCTTTCCTGTAAGTTCTTCCACAGTTTTTCCGCGTAATTTGGCAACTTGCGAAATAGTACGTAACTGCTTCAAGCCGATCATAGTTGCTTTCACTACGTTTGCAGGAGTGTTTGATCCTTGAGATTTGGTAAGAATATCTTGTATTCCAGCCGCTTCCAAAATGGCACGGGCTGGTCCACCAGCAATAACTCCAGTACCAGGAGAAGCAGGACGAAGCATGATCTTGCTGGCACCATAACGGCCAATAATTTCATGCGGAATAGTTCCATTCACAATAGGAACTTTTAACAAATTCAAACCAGCTCTTTCTTTGGCTTTGCGGATAGCATCAACGATTTCGTTCGCTTTTCCAATTCCTACACCAACTTTACCATTCTTATCGCCAACCACTACTGTAGCATTAAAACTGAAATTTCTACCACCTTTCACCACTTTGGCTACACGGTTTGTTGCAACGATTTTTTCTACTTCAAAAAGTGGTTCGTTGTTTCTTTTATTTCTTCTCTTATTTTCCAAAAGTTCCTCCTAAAATTTCAAACCGGCTTTACGTGCGCCATCTGCCAAAGCTTTTACACGGCCATGATAAAGATAACCACCTCTATCAAAACATACTTCTTTGATGCCTTTAGCAATTGCCATTTCGCCCAGTTTCTTGCCGACTTCGAAACTTTGTTCGGTTTTCTTCTTCGATTTATCAATTTTGGCTACTTTGGAAAAAGAGGAAAAAGCAAGCATCGTAGTTCCGTTAGTATCATCGATAATTTGAGCACGAATGTGATTCAAACTTCTGAATACTGCCAGTCTTGGTTTTTCGGGTGTACCGAAAATCTTCTTTCTGATCGCTTTTCTTCTTTTCGTACGAGCCAACGTTCTTTTATAAGTTGCACTAGTTTTATCCATAATGTCTCCTTTCCCTATGCTGTAGCACCAGCTTTACCAGGCTTAATGCGAACATATTCACCTTTGTAGCGGATACCTTTACCAGTTGCATAATTTAGCGGAGGACGACAGCGTTTGATTTCTGCAGCAAATTTACCAACATCTTCTTTGTCGATACCACTTACCTTGATAGCTGCCTGCACACCGAGAGCACCTTGTTCACGACGGGGAATTAACTTAGCTTCTACATCCAGATTTTCTGGAACTTCCATCAAAATATCGTGGGCAAAACCAACAGAAAGCTTCAGCCAGGGACCAATTCTTTCAGCAGAATAACCGGTACCGATAATTTGAAGTTCTTTTTCAAAACCTTCGGTAACACCGATAACCATATTGTTGATGAGAGCACGCGTAAGACCATGCAAAGCTTTTTGCGGCCTGGAATCATCTTCACGAGAAACGATCAATTCACCATCTTTTTCTTCAACTTTTATTCCCGGTTGCAAAGTATAATCCAATTCACCTTTCTTACCGGTAATAACAACTGTATTTCCTTTTAAATTAGATTTAACACCTTCTGGTAATTTAACAGGAGTTTTTCCTACTCTAGACATTTCATATCCTCCCTTTACCAAACCTTACAGAGATATTCTCCGCCAATTTTCTGCAGGCGAGCATCTCTGTCTACCATTACACCTTTGTTGGTCGAAAGAATAGCACAACCTGTATTATTATATACGGAAGGAATGTTTTTGGAGTTAACGTAAACTCTGAGACCAGGTTTACTAACTCTATCAATTCCTTTCAAAACAGGTTCACCATCATTGGTGTAACGTAAATTTAAAAATATTTGCTTTCTATAGATCTTCTTGGCAGTATCTCTTTCTACGATTTCGTAGCTATTGATGAATCTTTCTTCTGCCAGGATCTTAATGATAGCTTCGTTTACTTTACTGTGATTCACAGTAACAGTTTTGTGATCGGCCCGATATGCGTTCCTAATTTTAGTAATAGCATCAGCGATCGGATCTGTCAAACTCATTTCTTCTCCTTTTATCTCCGGTTTCTTCTATCCGGCCGGTATTACCAGCTAGCTTTTTTAACACCGGGAATTTGGCCTTCACCAGCTAATTTTCTAAAACAAATACGGCACATACCAAAGTCCCTCATGTAAGCTCTGGAACGTCCGCAGATTTTGCAGCGAGAATATTTTCTCGTAGAAAATTTGGGAGTTCTTTTTTGCTTTTCAATCCATGCTTTCTTAGCCAAATTGACTCCTTATTTAATTCTTTTTAAATGGCATGCCCAAGAAGCGAAGAAGTTCTCTGCCCTCTTCATCTGTCTTGGCGGTTGTCACGATCGAAATATCCATTCCACGAATGGCATCGATCTTATCATAGTCTATTTCTGGAAATACAGTTTGTTCTTTCAAACCTAATGTGTAATTTCCACGTCCATCAAATGATTTAGCTGGAACACCACGAAAATCTCTTACTCTTGGAATTACAATGTTGATAAGGCGATCGAGAAATTCATACATGGTTTCGCCACGTAATGTAACTTTACATCCAATAGGCATTCCTTCTCTCAATTTGAAGTTTGATATCGATTTTTTTGCTTTTGTAATGATCGGTTTACGACCGGTGATCATTGTAAGCTCTTTTACTGCATTATCCAGGATCGCTTTGTTTTCTGTAGCAACCCCAACTCCCATATTAACTGATACTTTTACCAGTTTGGGAGCACGATGAATATTGTCGTAAGTAAAATGCTTCATCAATGCGGGAACTACATCTTTTTTGTATTTTTCGTTTAATCTATTCATTCCCCTCTCCTCTAAATTTCATCGCCAGTTTTTTTGCAGGAACGAACCCTGTTCTGACCAACTGTCTTGAATACGGCGTTAGTTACATCGCCGATCTTTTCGTTATAAAGTTTTACATTGGAAACGTGGATCGGTCCTTCACGCTCGATGATACCGCCTTGAGGATTTTGTTGAGTTGGACGAGTATGTTTCTTGATAAAATTCACTTTTTCCACGATCACCTTATCGGTGCTGGGAAAAGCTTTCAGAACTTTACCTTTCACGCCTCTATATTGGCCAGAAAGAACAACGACCGTGTCACCCTTTTTTATCCTCATCTTGTTTCCTACTTTCTTTTTTATCTTTTTCAGCATAACGACTCCTAAAGAACTTCCGGTGCAAGAGAGATGATCTTCATAAAACCATGTTCTCTTAATTCACGGGCTACGGGTCCAAAGATACGAGTTGATTTCGGTTCCAATTTTTCATCAATGATAACTGCTGCGTTATCCTGGAAACGAATATATGTTCCGTCTGGTCTTTTCACTTCTTTGTGAGTACGCACGATCACAGCTCTTTCTACAGAACCTTGTTTGATCTTGCTGTTTGGAACTGCTGTTTTCACGGTGACAACAATTATGTCTCCCAGACTGGCATATCTTCTTCCGGAACCACCAAGCACCTTGATACATTGTGCTTTTTTGGCACCAGAGTTATCTGCAACTGTTAAATTTGTCTGAGCTTGTATCATTTCAGACTCCTTATTTACTTCTTTCGATTATTTTGGTGAGAATCCATTTCTTGTGTTTACTGATCGGTTTATGTTCGCTGATAAGCACCACATCACCCATCTTACATTCATTATTCTCATCATGTGCTTTAAATTTGTTGTGTCGTCGTACGATCTTTTTGTAGAGTGGATGTTTGTACTGTCGTTCCACTCGAACAACGATCGTTTTATCCATTTTATCGCTGACAACAACACCTGTTTTGGTTATTTTTCTATTTGGCATCGTTACCTCTTTCCAACTCGGTTAACAAGGTTTTAACTCTGGCAATATCTCTTTTCACCTGACGAATTTTCATGGGATTTTCCAGGCGATTTGTAGATTGCTGAAAGCGAAGGTTGAAAAGTTCTTCTCTCAAATCCAGTTCTTTCTGATTGAGCTCATCAACAGTAAGCTCTCTAAGATCTTTCATTTTCATTATTCAACCCCTTCTCTCATTACTAATTTAGTTTTGAATGGTAATTTATGACCAGCGAGATTAGCAGCTATTTTAGCTGATTCAATTTCTACACCTTCATATTCAAAAAGGATACGGCCTGGTTTTACTACTGCAACCCAGTATTCCGGAGCTCCTTTTCCTTTACCCATACGAGTTTCTGCCGGTTTAGCTGTAATTGGTTTATCCGGAAATACTCGAATCCAAAGTTTACCTGTTCTTTTCATTTGACGAGTTATTGCTACACGAGCAGCTTCTATCTGACGGCTTGTGATCCAACCAGCTTCCAATGCTACTAAAGCATAGTCGCCAAAATTGATTGTACTGCCACGATAAGCCAGACCGCGTCGGCGGCCTTTCTGCATTTTTCTATATTTAACTTTCTTTGGTGCTAACATTGATCTCTCCTAGTTCAGGATATCGCCTTTGTATATCCAAACTTTAATTCCAATTATGCCGTAGGTTGTATTCACTTCAGTAAGAGCATAATCAATATCTGCTCTTAATGTGTGCAGAGGAGTTCTACCTTCCTGATAACGTTCGGTACGAGCCATTTCTGCTCCGCCCAAACGACCTGCACATTGAACCTTGATTCCCTGAGCTCCACCTCTAAGTGCGTTGCGGATGGCAAATTTCATCGCTCTACGGAAAGAAGTTCTACGCAATAATTGAGAACCAATTTCCATTCCTACTAATTTGGCATCACACCAGGGATCTTTGATTTCCTGAACATTCACAAAAACGTTTGCGTCATTATTTTTACCTTTATTGATAAGAACTGTCAGCTCGTTTCTGATCTTTTCAATCTCTGAACCTTTACGGCCGATAACCTGTCCCGGTCGGGCAGTATGGATATCAACTGTTACAGATTTCGTTTTTCTTTGGATCAAAACCTTTGAGATCATTGCGCTTTCCAATCTGTTTTTGATATATTTCTTGATCTTGAGGTCTTCATGAAGATTTTCAATGTAATCTTCTTTTGTGGCGAACCAGGTGGAATCACAATTCTTGTTTACACCAAGTCTATAACCAATCGGATTAACTTTCTGTCCCAAGGGTTTCCTCCTGTTTTTTGTCCAAAATTTCCAGTGTTATATGGCAAGTTCTTTTTCTGATGATTGTGGCTCTACCTTGCGCACGAGGACGATGCCTTCTCATGATAGGACCGTCATCGGCAAAAACTTTGCCAACGTACATTTCATCGATATTGGTCTTGCCTTCTTTCATTGTAGCGTTTGCTATTGCAGAATCAAGGAGTTTTGCAACATCGGATGCTACTCTTTTCTTCGAGAAAAGCAATATTTTCTGGGCTTCGGGTACCGATTTGCCGCGGATCAGGTCAAGTACTAATCTTGCCTTACGGGCCGAGCCTCTCAGGTTCCGAACTCTTGCTACTGCTTCCATTACTTTAGCTCCCTTTTCTAATTTATCTATTAATTCTCAATACTACAGGTCACTATTTGATTTTGTGACCACGGAATGTTCTGGTAGGAGAAAATTCTCCCAACTTATGACCTACCATATTTTCGGTTATATAAACGGGTACAAATTTGCGACCGTTATGAACAGCAAATGTGTGTTCAACGAATTTTGGTAAAATTGTAGATCTTCTGGACCAGGTTTTGATAACCTGTTTTTTGCCAGCTTCATTTAAAGCATCAACTTTCTTTTCCAGATGTGCATCTACAAAAGGTCCTTTTTTAATTGATCGAGCCATAGTTATTCCTTACCTCTTTTTAGATTTGATGATATACTTGTCAGAATATTTACGGGTTTTACGGGTTTTTCCGCCTTTTGCCAATACGCCCCAAGGAGATACGGGATGGCCACCGCCAGATGTTTTGGCTTCACCACCACCCATTGGATGATCAACCGGGTTCATCACAACACCACGAACTGTTGGACGAATTCCCATCCAACGCTTTCTACCGGCTTTTCCAATTACCAGAGAACTATGTTCGGTGTTTCCAACCTGGCCAATCGTAGCATAGCATTCTTTTCTAAGAACATGTACATCACCAGAAGGCATACGTACATGAACGTAATTTCCTTCTTTTGCCACAAGTTGTGCATATGTTCCGGCACTACGAGCTATCTGACCGCCGCGTCCTTGCTTGAATTCAATGTTATGAATTACAGTTCCCAGTGGAATGTTGTTCAAGGGAAGTGCATTTCCAACTCTGATTTCTGCTTTGGGACCGGAATTAACGACATCATCTACTTTCAAACCGATAGGTGCCAAAATATATCTTTTTTCTCCATCTTTATAATAAAGAAGAGCGATTCTTGCACTTCTGTTTGGATCGTATTCAATCGTTGCCACTCTGGCAGGAATATCATATTTATTTCTTTTAAAATCAATTACACGGTAATGTCTTTTGTGTCCACCACCACGATGACGGCAAGTAATACGTCCATGGTTGTTTCTACCAGCTTTTTGATGACGTTTCTTGAGCAACGATTTTTCTGGTTTATCCGTAGTGATTTCATCGAAAGTGAAACCAGTTTTAAATCGCATCGTTGGTGTTTTAGGTTTATATTTCTTGATTCCCATTTGTACTCCTTATCCTAAGCTTCAAATTCAGCTATGGAATCACCTTCTCTCAATTTAACGATAGCTTTTTTCCAATCTGCTCTTTTTCCGCTGTACCTGCCCATTCTTTTAACTTTACCACGTTGACGAATTGTATTTACATCCAGTACATGAACGTTAAAGATTCTTTCAATGGCATAACGGATTTCAATTTTATTGGCATTGATGCTTACTTTGAAAGTGTAGCTGTTATTAGCATTTTGAATTGAGGATGATTTTTCCGTGATGATCGGGGAAATTACTATTTCTCTTGGCTGTTTCATTAGGCAAATACCTCCTCCAATTTTTTCAGAGCTTTTTCTGTGATTACCAGGCAGCTACAATTAAGTACTTCATAAGCATATGCGCAATCGGCTCTATCCATATTTACAAAAGGAATGTTGTTGAAGGAGTTTATGATATTTCTATCACTGTTCTCGATCAGTAATAATTTTTTACTTTTTTCCGGAGTGATTTTATCAAGAAGATTTTTGGCCATTTTAGTATTAGCTTTTTCAAAATCGAGTGATTCAACAACAACAACCTGCTTGGCTTCTGCTTTCTTGGTAAGAGCAAGTTTTAAAGCAAGATTTTTCTTCTTTTTAGGAATTGGTTTATACCAATCTTTTGTTTTGGGTCCAAAAGCACGTCCACCACCCACACGCAAAGGTGTACGCAGATTACCAGGACGGGCATTTCCTGTTCCTTTCTGACGGAACAGCTTTTTCCCACTTCCGTGTGCTTCAGCTCTAGTTTGAACTTCTGATGTTCCTTGACGCTGGTTTCCCAGATACATGTTCACAACTTCATAAAGCACTGCGGAGGGATTTTTTGATTCTGCAGCAAACAAAGATTTGGGAAGAGTGATCTTTCCTACTTCTTCGCCCTGCATAGAAAATTTATTTACTTTTAACATTTATTTCTCCCAAATTACAGTTCTTTTCTTAATCGAACGATTCCATTTCTGTGACCGGGAACTGCACCTTTTACCATCACAAGATTCTTTTCCAAATCTACTTTGATAACTTTGCAGTTCAGCACAGAAACTTTTTCCATACCTGTGTGTCCCGGTAATTTTTTACCTTTGAATACGCGGGATGGTGTAGCACATTGTCCGATAGCTCCTGGTCCACGATAAGATTCGTGTACACCATGAGTTGCCTTGAAGCCATGAAAATTATGTCGTTTTATTACACCTTGAAATCCTTTACCTTTGGAGGTTCCGCTGATTTCGAGGATCTCATTTTCTACGAACATACTAACATCAAAAACTTCGCCTTCTTCAATATCTTTGTACATTTTTAAACGGAATTCTCTCAAATACTTATAATATGGACTATTATGTTTCTTAAAATGTCCAGTTTGTGGTTTTTTCAGTTTTTTCTCGTCAACTTCTTCGTAGCCAAGCTGCACTGAATCATATCCGTGCATTTCTTTGGTTTTACGATGAATAACTCGACAAGGGCCTGCCTGAATAACTGTTACTGGAACTATTTCACCATTTTCGCTAAAAACCTGAGTCATTCCGAGCTTCTTTCCAATTAATCCTATCATTTCAAGCTCCTTTACGCCTTGATCTCTACATGCACTCCAGCAGGCAAACTAAGTTTTTTGAGAGCACCTGTTGTTTGCGGAGTAGGGTTAACGATGTCGATAAGACGTTTATGGACTTTCATTTCAAACTGTTCTTGAGATTTCTTGTTCACATGGGGAGATTTGATAACAGTGTAAACTGATCTATCTGTGGGCAGTGGGATCGGTCCAACTATTTTTGCGCCAGTATTTTTTGTATTCTTCACGATCTCTGCAACAGATTTATCAAGTAAACGAAAGTCGTAGGCTTTCAGTTTAATTCTAATTATATTATCACCTTTTTTCACTATTTCCTCCGGCTTATTCTTGGATATCGCCAACAACGCCGGCACCGATAGTTCTTCCACCTTCGCGGATTGCATAACGAAGACCTTTCTCCATTGCGATCGGGGTAATCAGTTCTGCCTTGATCGATACTTTATCGCCTGGCATTACCATCTCCACGCCTTCGGGAAGGGTCAAGGTTCCGGTTACGTCGGTTGTTCGGAAATAGAACTGTGGTCTATATCCACTGA
>JAIPJH010000042.1 GCA_021734245.1 Candidatus Cloacimonadota bacterium
CAATAATTTTCATGGGATTATCTCTCTCAGGAATTGGCCTGGACTCTAATTTTTTGGGGGAGATTTTCCCAGCATGATTTATTTGTATAGAAAATAATAAGTTAGAGTAAAAAAAAGAAGGTTTTGTGTTACAGAACCACAAAAATAAAGGGGAGGTATAGATGAAAAGAACCTTAGTATTAATTTTTCTGTTTATTTCAATTTTGTTGTTTGCTCAAACTGAAGTAACGTTGTGGCACTCCTATCGCGGTAACGAAAAAGAAGCCGTGATGCAGGTTGTGGAAAATTTCAACAAATCTCATACTGATGTAAAGATCAAGGCTTTGGGAATTCCCTACGATGCATTTCCCGATAAAATTACCGCTGCCATTCCGCGCGGAAAAGGTCCGGATATTTTCATTTTTGCCCACGATAGAATTGGAGGTTGGGTAGAAGCAGATATTATCGAACCGATCGATTTTTATCTGGAAGAAGATATCAGCGGAAATTTTGTGGAAGGTGCCTGGGAACCGATGCTTTACGATGGTTCGATGTATGGTTTGCCGATGAGCTTGAAATCGATAATCCTCTTTTACAATCCCAATATTATCAAATCTCCTCCCAAAACTACTGACGAAATGATCGCTCTGGCACATAAACACACCGATGCTGCCAATGGCAAATACGGACTGGTCTATGAAATTGCCAATTTCTATTATCATGCCTGCTGGCTGCAGGGTTTTGGTGGTAAGATTTTTAATGATAACGATATTCCCGTACTGAATTCAGCGGAAAATATCCGTTCCTTCCAGTTTGCCCAGGATTTGTTTTTGAAGGAAAAGATCGTTCCACCGGAAGTTTCCAATGTACTGGTTACTACTCTTTATAATGAAGGAAAAGCAGCAATGGTCATCAGCGGTCCCTGGTTTCGCGGTGAGATCGACGGCGTTCCCCACGAAGTGGAACTGCTGCCGATAATCAGCGAAGTTGGCAATCCTGCTATTCCTTTTATGAGTTCGGAAGGCATCATGATGTCTGCCAAATCTGAAAACAAAGATGAAGCCTTTGAAGTTATGGAATTTCTCATCAGCGAAGAAGCTGCTTTCATTTTTGCCACAGTGGGAAATCAGCCGGTTGCGCTGAAATCTGTTTACGAAAAACCGCAAGTGAAGAACGATAAATATCTGCCCAAATTCAAAGCTCAGATCGAAAATTCCCGACCCATGCCCAGCATTCCGCAGATGACGTCCGTCTGGTCGCCTGCTTCCACCGCCATCAATGCGGCTGTGAACGGCAAAGATCCCAAAGAAGTTCTGGATGAAGCTCAGGAAAAAGTGATGACCACTTTGAAAGCAGCGGGATATATCAAGTAATTTTGGAAAAAATGATATTTGGAATAATAGAAAGTTTATTTTTTGGAATCATGGGTATTAAATTCCAAAAGACAAATGCCAAATTTCAAATATATTTCAATGATCAAAAAACTAAATTAGAAACAAATTAATTATGAATTCCAATATGACTGATATTCCAAAAAAGAAAGTTTATGACTTGGAAGAAAGGACATTCATTATTGCGAAAAATGTACGACTATTTGTGAAAACATTGCCCCAAACAACAGCGAACTATGAAGATGGAAAACAGGTTATCAAATCTTCAGGATCTGTGGGAGCTAACTATATTGAAGCAAATGAATCTCTGAGCAAAAAAGATATTTTCATCAATTTTGGAGAAATCTAAATAATGATTATAAATTTCTATCTATTTCGAATTTTGAATTTATTTGTGATTTGTTGTTTGGAATTTGTGATTTGAACATGGTGAGGTAATATGAAACTTCATTTATCCTGGCGAATTATAGCACTGGCTGTAATTCTGCTGCTGTTTTATCTGTTGATGGGTAAATTGCTGTCCAATTCGCTGCACCACCAGAATGTCCGCTACACGCTGGATCTTACAAAGACCGATATTCAAACGATAGAAGCAGCTTATAAACCGCAGGAGCCGGAGTCTTTTGCCGCTTTGCAGGAAGTTTTGAAACTGCTGCTGGCAAATAATCAGGATATCAATTCCATGGCGGTGGTGCAGAAGCGGGATTTTGTGGCTCATTCCGAGGTGGAAATGATTGACGGGCAAATTACCAAAGAGATCTTCGACCGGCAGCGGGAAGTGGCAAAAAACTACGATCCGCAAGTGAAAGATTCTCATTTCATCTGGCAGAAATCGGAAGAGGAAAAAGGTGATTATACCAGCTATACATCTTATTACGGTATTTTTGATGGGAAAAAACTGATCGGATTTGTAGTTTATGATATTAAATTCCAGACTAAAATGCCGGTTCAGGCCAATCAAATGCTGATGATCATCTCGATCGCTCTCTTCTTCGTGATAGCAGTGCTGCTGGAAAAATTTATTCCCCGCTACAGCGCATATATCAGTCTGATTTTATTTATTTTGATGGTCTTGTTGATAAATAACAACATTGCTTCTCAACTGGAAAATAATCACAGATTGTGGCTGCTGAACCTGGAACAATATCAACTTGATTTGCAGCAGCAATTACATCATCTTCTGCCTGATCTCGATCTGCAAACACCAGACTGGCAGACGCTCATTCGTGGCTCCATCCAAACCTGGAATATCACTTTATCGGTTATCGGCGGCTTGTTTATTCTCTTTATTCTATCGGGGTTATTCGAAAAAATGCTGGCATCCATTATTCGTTTTAAAATGGCTTATTCCTACATTGCTCCTGCCATGTTCGGTGTTTTCCTGCTGGTGTTCTTTCCCTTTGTTTATGGATTTTTAATTGGCTTTACCAATTATGGATTGAATGATTTCGGCGGAAATCTGATCGAATATTTCGGCAATCTGCAGAATTACTCTTTCTGGAACTTCGTTGATATTCTCAAGATCATCGATTTCAACGATCCGCATAATTTTTATTACACGCTGGTGCACACCATTTTATGGACTATTATCAATGTGGTTCTGCACGTTTCGATCGGAGTGGGTTTGGCTTTGGTATTAAATAATCCGCAATTGAAAGGACGCACGGTTTTCCGGATTCTGCTCATTCTGCCCTGGGCGATTCCCAGCTATATAACGGCTCTCATCTGGCGCGGAATGTTCCATAAACAGTTTGGTGCCGTGAACGGTTTTCTGGAACTCTTCGGCATCGAACCGATCAGTTGGTTCACGCAGGCACACACCGCTTTCCTGGCAAATCTGGCTACCAACGTCTGGCTGGGATTTCCCTTCATGATGATCATTGCGCTGGGTGCTTTGCAAAGCATTCCCAAAGAACTTTATGAAGCAAGTGCTATCGATGGTTCCAGTCGCTGGCAGGCTTTTTGGAACGTCACTTTTCCGCTTTTGAAACCAGCCATGGTTCCCGCTGTAATTCTGGGTACAATCTGGACGTTCAACCAGTTTAATGTGATCTACCTGGTTTCCGGCGGTGGACCGGACGGAGCTACCGAACTGCTGATAACCGATGCCTATAAAATTGCTTTTGAACAATATCGCTACGGTTATGCGGCGGCTTATTGCATTGTGATTTTCGTTCTGCTGTTTGTTTATGGATTCTGGACGAACAAAATATCACGTGCTTCCGAGGGGGTGTATGAATGATCGGTTCCGATTCTAAAACTCGAAAATTTGTAACTTATCTGATTTTGATTTTGGTTACAATAATCACGATCTATCCTGTGCTCTGGGTACTGAAAGTTGCCTTTGGCGGGAAATCACTGCTTTCCACAAATCTCAGCCTGATTCCCGATAATATAAATCTGGATAATTTCAGAGCAGTATTTTATGATAAACCTTTCATGACCTGGCTGCGCAATTCGATCATAGTTTCTTTTGTTACGGTGATTTCCAGTTTGTTTCTGGCCACCACAGCCGCCTATGCTTTCTCGCGTTTCAAATTTCCCGGACAGAAAACAGGTATGCTGTCATTGCTGGTAACGCAGATGTTTCCCGGCGTGCTGATGATCATTCCGCAGTTTATTCTGATCTCGGAAATCCTGCATCTTTATGGCTCGATCTGGGGCTTGGTGATCATCTACTCTACCACAGCACTGCCTTTTTCCATCTGGGTACTGAAAGGTTATTTCGATACAATTCCCATCTCGCTGGAAGAATCAGCTACCATCGATGGAGCTTCCAAGGGTCGGATTTTCTGGGAGATAATCCTGCCGCTCAGTAAACCATCGATTGCCATTACAGGATTATTTTCCTTCATGACAGCCTGGAATGAATTTATTCTGGCAGCCACATTCCTGGATTCAGAATCGAAATACACCCTGCCTATCGGTTTGCGGCAGATGGTAGGAGAGTTTGGTGCGGAATGGGGAAGTTTTGCTGCCTCATCATTACTAGTCGCAATTCCTGTTGTAGCACTTTTCATGGCTTTCCAGAAATTCCTGGTGAGCGGTCTTACAGCAGGAGGAGTAAAAGGATAATTATTAATTAGAGTAAAAGAATCTCTAAAAGGAGGATGTGTATGAAGAAAAAAGTGTTTTTGTTGCTTCTTAGTTTTTTGTTCATTACCACGGTTCTATTGGCCAAAACGGAAATAGAATTCAAAGACCCGAGAGGTGATGACAAAGGACCGGGAAACTACATTTATCCCACCGATCCGATCTATGTATCGGGATCGTTCGATCTCTTGAAAGCATCGATCGAAGACAAGGGGGATGAAATTGATTTTAAAATAACCTTCAATGCTCCGGTTACATTTAACTGGGGTGATTACTGGGATGTGCAGCAATTGCAGATCTATCTCGATTTTGATCATGTGGAAGGTTCGGGCAGAACCGAAACTATTCCGGGAACCCAAGTACTGGTCGATTCTAAAGATGCCTGGGAAAAGGTTGTCTTTATCGATCCACACACTGTTCCCAAGATCAATGGTGAGATAAAGCTGAAAGCCGCACATATGAAAGATGATATCGTGTTGCCTTCCAAGATCAAACCGATTGGCAAATCACTCAAGGCAACTGTAAAAAAAGCCGATCTGGGCGTGGACGAAAATGTAGATATTACAAAGTGGGGTTATGGCATTCTAATGCTGAGCGCTACCGGATTTCCCGGAGATTGGTTAGTTCTGATGCGTCGCGTGAATGAATATGAAGGTCAGCATCGCTTCGGTAATGGTGCCGATGGAGCCGGCGATCCCAACGTGATGGATATGTTCGTGGATAATGCTGACGGCTCAGATGATGAAGAAGCAATCCAATATGACATGCTGGACGATTGGGAAAGCGGCATGGATCCGGTAGATACATCCCAGGATAAACTGACAACAATTAGACTGGTTTATCCCAGTGAATGATAGAAAATTGGAATATCCAATAAAAAGAAAAAAAACTCAAAAACAGGAGGGTTAAATGAGAAAAACGTTAGTTGTTGTTTTACTGGTAATGCTGGCATCATGGATGTTTGCACAGACCAGAATCGATGTTGGTACAACCATTTACAACCAGTTTCGCTGGACAGATGGTATTGCCTCGATGGGTGCACATACAGAAACACCCTGGAATGGTGGCAGAGCAGATGTTCACAAAGGAAATTTCATGCGCTCGGAAGTACAGTTTGAAGTTAATGCTTCCATCAGTAAATATGTGAAAGCATATCTGCGTATGAAGACTATCTGGGATGCAGATGATGGCAACAGCAGTGTAGAAGCAAATGCTTCTGCCTGGCAGACTTACTGGGATGCCAATACCGGCTGGTTCAAATTGCGTGGTTTCCGCATTGATCTGATGCCCGGATGTAAGTTTATTGATCAGATCCAGTTGGGAACTCCCATGGGTCTGGCATTCAGCAAGTGGTTCATGGCCGATCGCCGTTATATCGACCGTGATAATACAAAAGGTATCTACGCTCGTGGACATTTTGGTGAGATTAACTGGAACTTGATTCGAGTCTGGCAGCCCAACTGGCAGGGTTGGAACTGGAATACCGGTGATTTCAAAGCTGAAGATGGAACCTGGGCTTTCAACTTAAACACTATGTTGATGGACACTCATAATTTAGCTTTTGATGCTTTCTGGTTCGCCGACACAGAGTTCGATCCGGAAGATATGGAAAATCCCAATTACAACGGAATCGGAGATGAAGATCCCAACGGGATTATGTCTACTAAGGAAATATATCAGAACTTTGGTTTTGGATTAAATGAAAAATGGGATGTTTCTGATGTTATGAGCCTTGATTTCAACCTCATGTACACAATCTCAGCTGCTAATGATAGCCTGGATATGGATGAAGACAATATCATTGATGGTTATGGCTTTTGGGAACCGGTTCCCATGTATGCCAATGTTGGTGCTCCCAGTGGAGTTTTTACTTTAAGAACAACAGATCCTTTTGATATGGGATTAACACCAAGTTTCCAGTTCTTCTACATCAATCACAACTATACTTCCTTCTGGGGCAGTCGACGTGAAGATGATATGCTGATGATCAAAGGCGGTATCGATGCAATGCGCAATACCTATGGCGAAAGACTTGGTTTAAACGCATTCTTGTGGGACAGCGATCAGAATGCTGTTCGTCATGAATTCCGCGATAATGAAAACTTGAGACTGGGCGAAGATCTGGTTGAATCTCCTGTCGGCTACTGGGGAGCAACTTTAGATCTTCAGCACGATCTGGATATCATGACGATTAAAGGTCAGTTCAACTATCTGGGTAGAACCGATAATACAGGTGGAGACACAGATGTGGAAGACGATCTTTATGAAGGTTCTGGAACAATGTACATGCCTGCTCACGAATTTACCGGAATGGTATTTGATCTTGGCTTGAGCGGACGCCTGGCTGGCTGGAACTGGGGATTCGACTTTGATTATGGTATGTGGGAAGATGGTTTTGATGGTGATATTGATACTGATGATATGGCCACAACGGCGATGGTTGTTAAGCCAATGGTTGGAAAACAACTCACCAATACCATCGGTTTCGAATTCTATCCAGCTTACCAGATGGTTACCGACGAAGTTGGTGGCGAAACAGATATGGAATGGAATCAGATCGTGATCGGACACAAATGGGTTTACAACATGGGTGGATTTGATTTCTGGCTGAGAGGAGAACATAAGATCTACTCTTATGATGATCAAGATGATACAACAGATGAATTTGATCTTTCTTCCAACACGATCCATGCCGCATTTGAAGTAAAATTTCAGTAAAGAAATGATTATTTCGGGTTGCAGCTCTTGCTGCAGCCCGAAGTTTTTTAGGTGAAAAATTGAAAAAAATATTAATAGTACTTTTAATGATACAAACCTTCTTTCTGGCAGCAGAAGTTTTAATAGAATTGCAGGATGATATTGGTGATGATTATGGTGATGGTAAAGTAACTTATCCCGAACATACGATGTTCACAGAAGGACTCTTTGATATGGAGAGCTTTCGCATCGAAGAGGTGGGGAATTATTATAAGTTTGTGGTAAGGATCAGAGGAAAGGTGGATTATGTGGAATATGATGAATTCGGATACAAATACGGTATTCCCGATGATTTCATCTTCCCCCTGGTTCAGATCTATATCGATACCGATCATAAGATGAATTCCGGCCTGACAGAAACCATAAATGGAACAAACGTTACCATTGCTCCTGAAAGTGCCTGGGAAAGGGCTGTTGTTTTCAGCTCGCTGCCACAGAAGTTTCGAGCCAGTATCCAGCGTAATCAGGAAGTATTTCTTCCCAGAATTGCAGTTCCTGATAAGATAAAGATTTCCAGTGATAAACAAGAGATTTCGGTAAAAATTTCTAAGAACTTTTTAGGCAAGATCCAAGAGGATTGGGGCTTTGCTGTTATGATGTTCTGTCATGATGTAACCACAACCGTTAAGAAGAATAATTACACGATGGAAATCAAAGCATCATCATCTCTTTTCAATTTTGGCGGTGGGCATGGAACTCTCTATTTCCGCTACAATCCCAATGTGATTGATATGATAACTCCGCCTTTTCAATCGCAAAAAAAGATCCTGCACGATTATGATGTGGAAAACAAAACTTATGTCGTTGTCGAAGCTGTTTATCCATTTGGTTCCAAGCTGCGCTCCAATGAAACAATCGGCGAAGTAAAGCAGGTGTCAGAAGATAAGGTCGTGGTCGATCTGGGAACCGATCAGGGTGTGGAGGCAGGAACAAAATTAATAATAGAAAATCAATATATCGTGGAAGTTCAGGATGTCTTTCCCGGACTTTCCATTGCAAGTTTCACCAGTGAAGATGATATTTATGAGATCAAGGCAGGAATGAAAGTAAGGATCTGGCAGGAATAGAGAAAAAAGCTCTCCTTTGTAAGGGGAGATCCGGCAGCTGCCGGAGAGGGGTTTGGTAGATTTATGATTAATGTTGAGATTTTGAAACAAAATAGCTCTCAGACAGAATATGACAAACCCCCTTCCAGTAGAATATTCATTGGATTCCACGGGATTAATTTTGTGCCCTCTTTCCAAAGAGGACAAGTTTATTTTAGGATTTGAGTATATGAAATTAATTACATTTTTGGTTGTTTTCGTGTTCTGTTTCCTTACTGTCTGGTCGAATGATATTATTCCTCAATCCGGCAAAACCTACTGGTGGAATGATACTGTTTTCTACGAAATTTTCGTGCGCAGTTTTGCCGACAGCGACGGCGATGGAATCGGTGATCTGCAGGGACTCATTTCCAAACTGGATTATCTGAATGATGGAAATCCTGAAACATTCAGCGATCTGGGAATTAGCGGAATCTGGCTGATGCCGGTCTGCCAGTCTCCCAGCTATCACGGCTACGATGTAACTGATTACCAACATATCGAAGAAGATTATGGTACCAATGCAGATTTTCAATTGTTGATGGATGAATGTCACAGGCGCGGAATAAAAGTTATCGTTGATTTTGTGATGAATCACTGTTCCAGCCAGCATCCCTGGTTCATAAAAGCCAAAGCCAGCGATGCCTATTTTAAAAGATGGTTCCGCTGGAAGCACAATAAACCTTCCTATCTGGGACCCTGGAACCAGCCGGTGTGGCATGAAGCGAATGGTGAATATTATTTTGGACTGTTCTGGGGCGGAATGCCCGATCTGAACTACGAGAACAAAGCAGTTCGCAAAGAGATGAAAGATATTGCCAAATTCTGGTTGAGCGAGATGAAAGTGGATGGCTTCCGCTGTGATGCAGTGAAACACATTTACGAAGATGGTGCAGTGATGGAAAATGTACCGGAAACTTTTACCTGGTGGCGAGAGTTTCACGATTTTTATAAAGGAATCAATCCCGATGCCATGACGGTGGGCGAAGCCTGGGACAGCTCGGACATCGTTGTAAAATATCTGGATAATCGTTTTGATTTCTGTTTTGAGTTCGATCTGGCCAATACGATAATTTCTGCTGTGAATAATGCTGATGCGGATTTACTTAAATACAAATTAGCTGAAATAAATGAGATTTATCCCTACCTGCAATACGGCACTTTCCTCACCAATCATGATCAGAACCGGGTGCTGAATCAACTGGCATTTAATGTGGAAAAGGCCAAATTTGCAGCTTCCATTTTGCTGACCCTGCCGGGAATTCCGTTTATTTATTATGGTGAAGAGATCGGTATGACAGGCGCTAAACCCGATCCTGATATCCGCACACCTATGCAATGGAATAGCACTGAGTTTGCCGGCTTCAGTTCTGCGGAACCCTGGCATTCTGTGAATGATAATTATTCTGAATATAATATGGAAGATCAGCAAAAAGACGAAAATTCGCTTTGGCGAGTTTATCGGAAAATGATTACATTGCGAACTGAACATCCAGCACTCAGACGAGGAACAACTCAAATATTGAATTGTGATCGTGACGACATACTTGTACTACTTCGTATTTATCAGAATGATGTCGTTATACTGATTTATAACTTCAGCAATGATTTATCCGATCTTCTGCTGCCATCACAACCAACCGGTCTGGTGGAGGCAGATTATAATATTTTAACTGAACCTGCAGCAGCAAAAATCACCAGATTGCAAATTGATTTTGAGGGCAGATGGCAGGATCAGATAAAGCTGCAGGTTCCCGATAAAAATGCCTTAAAAGTATATTTGTTGCAAAAAAGAATTATTATGGAAGATTAGATGTGGGAGGAATAAATGGCAAAAGTAGTATTGGAAAAAGTTAATAAAATTTTCGACGGCAAAGTTCACGTGGTCAAAGACAATGATCTGACAATTGCCGATAAGGAATTCATGGTGCTGGTGGGGCCTTCCGGTTGTGGAAAATCGACAACTTTGCGCATGATCGCCGGTTTGGAAGAGATCACCTCCGGCAAGATTTACATAGGTGATCGTGTGGTGAATGATGTTCCTCCCAAAGACAGAGACATCGCTATGGTTTTCCAGAATTATGCTCTCTATCCGCATATGACGGTTTTCAATAATATGGCTTATGGCCTGAAACTGCGCAAACTTCCCAAACCAGAGATCAAAAAACTGGTAGGAGAAGCTGCTGAAATCCTTGGTTTGGAAGATCTTCTGGAACGTAAACCAAAAGCACTTTCCGGAGGGCAGCGTCAACGTGTTGCCCTGGGAAGAGCCATCGTGCGCCATCCCGAAGTATTCTTGTTCGACGAGCCGCTTTCCAACCTGGATGCCAAACTGCGCGTGCAGATGCGGGCCGAGATCAGTAAACTGCATAAACGACTGAATACAACCATCATCTATGTGACGCACGATCAGGTGGAAGCAATGACCATGGGCGATAGAATAGCTGTTTTACACGAAGGACTCATTCAGCAGGTGGATACTCCACTCAACCTTTATGACCATCCCAAAAACATGTTCGTTGCCGGTTTTATCGGCAGCCCGTCCATGAATTTTATTAAAGGAAAGCTGGAAAAAAAAGACGGGATCAATTTTGTAGCACCCGGAATTTCACAGAATGTGCCGCCGCAGTTTCATGATAAATTGAAGAATCATCTCGACAGAGAAGTGATGATGGGTATTCGTCCTGAAAACATAAAAATCGAAAAGGAAGCAAAAACCAAAGCGCTGGTGGAAGTGGTAGAACCCATGGGCAATGAGATCATCTTTTTCTGTGCTATAAAAGACAATAAATTCCTGCTGCGTGAGGAAGAAAGAATTTTAACCAAGCCCGGTGAAAAGGTGCCGATTTCCTTCAAAATGGAATATGCCCATTTCTTCGATCTGGAAACAGAAGAATCCATCAATTATGATTTATAAATAAAGTTATTAAGCTTAAAGCTGATTTGAATTTCTCAGATCGGCTTAGCTTTCAGCTGATATTTTTTATCTTTGACTGGGAAACTTTCACTAACTTAAATTGTAAGTGAACATTTTAAATCATGTTGATTTAGTGTGTTTATTATCAATGGAGAGTGCCGATGAAGAGAAACTGGAAATTCGTAATTAGTCTCTTATTTTTCATTTTTGGTTTATTCTCACAGGAAAATGGTATTACAGTCAGGGTTGGAGTTTACGAAAACTATCCTAAGGTTTTCAGGCAGGAGAATAAAGAAGTAGCTGGAATCTTCCCGGAAGTATTACAATTGATCGCCTCCCGAGAGAAGTGGCAGCTTGAATATGTGCCTGGCAGCTGGGATCAGTGTCTGCAGCGGCTGCAAAATGCCGAAATCGATATCATGGTGGATGTGGCTTATTCGGAAGCGCGGGAAAAGAGTTTCGATTTCTGCAGTGAATCTGTAATCATAAGTTGGGGTAGTGTTTACGTTGTACCCGGGCTGGAAGTCAATTCTGTTCTGGATCTGCAGAACAAAAAAATCGCTGTGATGCGTAACAGTATTCTCACCAACGGCGAAGATGGAATCTACAATTTAGTTAAACGTTATGGAATTAACAGCACATTTGTCGAAGTAGATGATTATTATCAGGTGTTCGATCTGATCGATAAAAGAAAGGTTGATGCAGGGGTGACCAATCGTGATTTCGGAGCTGCTTTTCAGGATGAATACGACGTGAAAAAAAGTGACATTATCTTCTTTCCAACCCAATTGAGATTTGCCTTCCCGAAAGATAACCAATTTGCCCAAAAACTCATCCCGGAAATCGATAAGAATCTTCTCGAAATGCAGGAAAATATGGATTCTGAATATTATGATATCCTGATTAAGTATAATCTTTATCCTGAAAAAAAGTTACCAAACTGGATTTTTACAATAATTATAATTCTATCCACTTTGCTGCTTGGGTTTATGGCGGTATATCTGATATTGAAATGGCAGATTCGCAAACAGACCGAAACACTTCAGCAAACAAACAGGCAATTGACCGAAGAGGTCAAAATGCATCAGTCAACACATCAGGAGCTGAAGGAAAGCCGGGAAATATACCGAAATTTTGTAGAAAATATTCCGGGTATGGTTTATATATACGATGTGGATGAACGGGGAAATAGACTGCCGATCATCAAAACTTCCCGCAATCAGGAATTTCTGGGCGAAGAAGTGGGAACGGCAATCGAACAGGATTATAATAGTTTCTTTGATTATATTGTAGATGAAGACAAAGACAGAATTCAAAAGCTATCATCCGAAATAGAAAAAGGTAATAGAGCTTTCGATTTTGAATATCGGGTAAAATTGTCAGGTAATAAGATCAAATGGTTTCGATCTATCGGTAGGGTTCGCAAATTGCCAAATGGTTTTATCCGCTGGCAGGGCGTAATTCTGGATATTGATGATCGCATGAAGGTGGAGAAGCAATTGGAATTGCATCGCAAACATCTGGAAGACTTGGTGGAAACCAGAACGCAGGATTTACAGCAAAAAACTGAAGAATTGGAAAAAGCCAATCGTGAGCTTCTGGAAGCAGATAAACTGAAGTCTATTTTCCTGGCCAGCATGAGTCATGAACTTCGTACACCGCTAAATTCCATCATCGGTTTTACCGGAATTCTGCTGATGGGCATGGTGGGAGATCTTACCGCTGAACAAAGAAAGCAGTTGGAAATCGTGAAAAAAAGTGCCAGCCATTTATTGGACTTGATCAATGATATTCTGGATATTTCCAAGATTGAAGCAAATAAAGTGGAATTGGAAATTGAAAAAATTTCAGTGAATGAATTGATAGATGAAGCGGTACAATATATAAAACCAAAGGCGGAGGGAAAGGGTGTGAAATTGATCTGTGATATTGCTGACAAACTTATCATGTTCACCGATCGGCGCCGATTGAAACAGATTTTGTTAAATTTGATGAGTAATGCAGAGAAATTTACAGATGAAGGAAGCATCACAATTGGTGCAAAACAGCTTGATGAACAAATCGAATTCTGGGTGCAGGATGAAGGATGCGGCATCAAACAAAAAGACATGAAAAAGCTGTTTGAACCTTTTCAGCAAATTGATGCTACACTGACCAAAAAACATGATGGGACCGGCTTGGGATTGCATTTGAGCGAAAAGCTTACAACTCTGTTGGAAGGCAAAATTTCCGTGAAAAGTGAATTTGGAAAGGGTTCGACCTTTACCGTTGTATTACCGCAAAATAAATTAAAATTATTTTCTGCAATTGAGCAGGAGGAGACAGATGAGTAGGATCTTATTGGTCGAAGACAACGAAGCAAATCTCTATTTGATAAGGTATATGCTGGAAAAACATAATCATGAAGTGATCATTGCCAAAGAAGGGCAATTGGGTGTCGATCTGGCTCTGCAAAAGCTGCCCGACCTGGTGATCATGGATGTGCAGCTGCCGGATATCAATGGCCTGGAAGCGACCAGACGAATCAGAGCTCAGGAAAAGGGTAAAAATCTAAAAATAGTTGCTTTAACTTCTTATGCTATGCCCGGAGATCGGGAAAAAGCCTTGAATGCAGGATGTGATGGTTATATGGAAAAACCGATAAATCCCGAGAATTTTGTGCCCGAATTGGAAAAGTATTTGTAATTTATTGCGAGGAAATCATGAAAATTTTGATAGTAGATGATAAGCAGGATGCTCGATATCTCCTGAAACTATTGCTGGAAGGCAGAAAGTATGAAGTCATTTCTGCCATACACGGCAGGGAAGCTCTCGATCTTCTGGAAAAAAATAAGGTCGATATGATCATCAGCGACATTTTGATGCCGGAAATGGATGGTTTCAAATTCTGCCAGATCTTGAAGCGTGATAAAAAAAGAAAAAATATTCCTTTTGTATTTTATACCGCTACTTATGTGGATAAAAAAGATGAAAAATTTGCTTTGGGACTGGGAGCCGATCTTTTTTTGCGCAAGCCGATGGAACCGGAATTGCTGCTCAAAGAAATTGATGATCTGTGTCAAAAGATCGCAACAGGAAAGTATTCACCTTCCGAATTGACCTTGAAGCGGGAAGCAGATATTTACAAACTGTATAATGAAAGATTGATCCAGAAACTGGAACATAAGATCGACCGGCTGGAAGAGGAGATCGAAAAAAGGGAGAAAGTGGAAGTAGAATTGAAAAAAATGGTGGCAGAAAAGGAGGTACTGCTCAGGGAACTTTATCATCGTACCCTCAATAACATGCAGGTTATCAGCTCCATGTTGAAATTGTATTCTGCTCGGGTTCTCGATGAGAAATGGCTGAAAATCGTCAAAGACATTAACAGCAAGATCAAATCTACAGCTCTGGTTCACCGCAAACTTTATGAGTCTAATGACCTTTCTCATCTCAGTCTCAAAGATTATTTTATTGATCTTATAAACTATATCAGAAACAAATTCTGTCCAAAAAATAAAGAGATAACGATATCTTATGAAATTACTGATATCGCTGTACTGTTAGATACTGCCATTCCACTGGGTTTCGTTCTGAATGAACTGCTGATCAATGCTATCGAACATGCTTTTCCCAACCGGGAAAAGGGAACTATTCATATAAAAGTGGAGCAGAGTGATAAGAACTTTATTTTGTTTTCAGTTCAGGATGACGGAATTGGTTTGCCCGAAGATTTCGATATGAATTCCGATGATAACCTGGGTCTGGTGATTGTTGACAGCATCATTTCCAATCAGATGAATGGGGAGATCAAATACCTTGTAGATGGTGGTACAAGCTGGCAGATCAAGATAAAAGATGAAAGTTACTGTGAACGAGTTTAATAATATTTTTGCTTTGGAAAGAGGTGATAATGAGTAATAAGAAAAAGATTTTAATCGTGGAAGATGAAACCATCATTGCCTTGTCTCTGAAGCATGATCTGGAAAGTTTGGGTTTTCAACTTCTAACGCCGGTTTCTACCGGCGAAGAAGCTGTTTGTATTATTTGTGAAGAATGTCCCGATCTGGTGTTGCTGGATATCAGGCTGGCTGGCGAGATGACTGGATTGGATGTGGCAAAATCTGACAAATGCCAAGATATTTCCAAGTTTATCATCTTTATGACCGGTTATGTAACTCCCGAGATCAAAGCAGAAGCGTTGAAGCTAAATCCGATCGGTTTTCTGGAAAAACCGGTAGAAGTGGAAGATATCTTAGATCTTTTGCAGAAGATCAGCTGAGATTAACTGATAATTATTTTCGGTCTTACCACTCCTGCTCTTATCTGGGTGTGTCCGTTAATGTAAACTGATTTTCCATTATTCTGCTGCAGAAATTCAGCGTAATCCTGGAACATAGAAAATTCTCCGAATCCTTCTGTTAAAATCAGGGGAAAGGGTATTGCTTCATTACCGGTTAATGCCACGCCGATCTCATCTCCGATGAATTTTACAAGATCTGCCTTATCGATGGAAGCAGCCACCACTCCACTTACTTTTTTATCTACTGCTTTTTGCAGGAAGGCAAGATCGATTTTGCCGGCAAAAACCACAATATCACTGTCGGCTGCTTTGGATATTTCAGCTTGTTTCTCCAGAAATTTGATTTTACCCCAGGCTTCGCTTCCAAACCCGATAATACCGTTTAAACAGCTTCCTTCAAACTCGATGGTAGCGGAATGTTTATCTTGAATAGAGATGACTTCTCCACTGATGCCAGCCTGACGCTGATAGGGCTCTTTATCATATTGGACAATAACAGTTCCGGTCTCTTTATTGATCTCTTTGATGGTTCCCGTATTGGGAGCTGAGACCAGCATCGGATGTCGGGTTTCTCCCACATCGATGATCTTACTGGCGATGATATCACCGGCGTAGACAAAATCATTAAGGCTCTTTTTCATATAACCTACAATGTTGTGGGGTTTCACATTCAGTTTTTTTGCCACCTTGATCTTTTTCGGTTTGTAAGAATAATCCTGAATTTCCCGCATGATGATAGTGCCGGAATCGATATTGATCTTTTCCACCCTGCCGCGCACCGGAGAGTCGAAATAGTAGTGCTGAAAGCGGAATTCATCCAGAAGCGTGCGGTTGCCGATTTCAGCGATGCGCTGTCCGTATTTTACCTCTTCTCCTTCTTTGATGCGCAAAGATTTTTCCAGATTGTCTGGATTAAGGTTCAGATAACTCTTGTCGTAAAGAGTGATCACATAAACGCGGGGCGGATCGAACAGATTCTCGCCAATCACGGTTTCAGTCTGCACTTTGTCTCCGATCTTCACGTTGATACTGCCGGCATAGGGAAGTTCAACTTTGTGCTTCAATTTTCCCGTCTCGATCTTTTTCTGCTGGGTAAAGGACAGAAAATCATCTGCGATCAAGCCTGGAGCTTCAGCAAAATCATAAAGCTGCAGCACATTGTTTTCCTTGTCAAAATCAAGTTCCAGGGCAGCATCGATAAAGATGGGGAGGTCGCTCTTGAATTTGAATTCCTGCCTATCGGGTTTCAGATAGAAGCCTTTATTCATAACAACTTCCACTGTTTTTTCAAGCCTCTTCTCATTTTCCAGGAAGATGACATCTCCCACTTTTACATCATATTTTTTATCTGCAATCTTCAATTTCATGACAGCTTGGCCCTGTTTCCACTTTTTGCCCAGAGGACGAAGAGCAAGGCCGACTTTATCAAAACATTCATCTTCCAGAAGGGCAGCCGCCAGAGATTCATCCACAGCAGCCAATTTGCCCAGGTGAGGAGAGATAAAGTGACGATCCCGCCAGATCTCGGTAATGCCTTCCGGCTTGAAACCGTCGTAGATGATAACAAAAGCCTGATTCTGATTTTCAGTTTTGGCCAGTACACCTCCGGAACCGATCAGAATATTGATATCGTGCATGTGGAATTTTTTAGCTTCCAGAGCCTGTTCGAAATAGAAGGTCTCCGTGATCTTTCCCAGGTCTGTGCGAGACGATTTTATCTTATCTAAAAAGCCGATCTGTTTGGTGTTGAAGTTCATCTCCATATGCTGTTTTTTACTCATGCTTATCGCCTCCCGGGCAACAGCGTGTTCGATCGCCATCTGCAGGGAGTTTTTGGCAATAAAAGTGGGATAGAGCATTTTGTTGGCAATATAGTTTCGAGCATAATTTTCAGCGATCTTTGCCGGCAACCAGCGGGTTATCTTGTTCCGTCCGGCATCTTTCTGCACATTGGAAATGCTGTAGCTCATACCATAATTGGCACTTACAGTGCGAAAATATTCTCCCATAATATTGGAAAAAACATCCGTGGTAGCTCCACCGATATCCACCGCCATCACATTCTCATCCAGTTTTTCGCTGACCAGCTGCAGAGCCTGAATTACTCCCGTCGGGGTGGGAATGATGGCATCGGAAACCAGCTTTTTCAGGTTTCTGTAACCCGGAGCCTGCTCCATCACGTTTTCCATGAAAAGTTTGTGGATCTTCTCCCGGGCAGGTTCCAGATTCTCATCTGTAAGGGTGGGACGAATATTGGGTACGATATAAAGCTCGAAACGCTTCTGGAAAAGCCCGGCTACAAACATCTGGGCATCTTTATTGCCGGCAAAAATGAGGGGTATTTCATCCTTTTCACCGAATTTAGGTTTGGGGTTGGAAAGCTGCAGGATCTCTCCCATACGTAAAAGCGAAGCAACAGCTCCGCCATCTATACCGCCGGACATCAAGATTATATCGGGATGCAAAACACCCATGGCCTGCATCTGTTCCAGACTGCTGCGCTTATCATCGATAGCAAAGGTGTCTAAGATAACGCCACCGGCTCCGTAGGCACAGCGTTTTCCACTGCTGGCGCTATCGAACATGGTCAGCCCGATCACCAGGATCTGTAAGCCTCCGCCGGCACTGCTGGTAGAAATGTATAAAGTGTCGTCATTAAATCTGGGATTGGCCTGGGTAGCATTGGCAGCCAGAAGCGAGATCTCCATTTTTTTCTCAATTTTGCGAATTGCCTGAAAAACTCCGATATTCACATCTTCCAGTGGTTTTTCCACCGTGGTCCCGGCATGTTCTATAGCCCTGATGAGAAAATCGCCGGACTGGGATTTCTGCAGGAACAGGGCTTTGGTGGTGGTGCTGCCTACATCGGTGATTATCAGTTTTTTTTTAGATTTAAGAAGCTCATTTTTCTGAGCCCAGAAGGGAATCTTGGCAACATTTTCTCTGGCCATCAGCTTTGCTTCTGAATCGGAAATCCCCATCTGCTCCTGCAGTTTTTCCCGGGTCTCTTTCAGTACCTGAGAATAGCGTTTCTGGTAGCCGAATTCGTCGGTACAGCTGCTGCATAATTTACTGCCTATTTTACCATCGGCAAAATCAGGGGCATCTTTCATAACTTTGCCGCAGCTTTCACAGATATGTAATTTATTCATCTTCCATTTCCTCTCTTTTGGTTAAAATTGCTAAAAAGGTCTCAATTATTTCGGTTTTGAATTTTTCGATCACACTGCTATCTTTTACAAAAATATTTTTTAAACTCAAGTAATAATTCAGGGTTCCAAAGAAGAAATTCAGAGCAGAAGGTATCTTGATCTTTTCATATAATCCGGCGGCGATTTTTTCTGTCAGGAATTTATGAAAATGTTCGCGAATAATCGATTGTCGAAACAGGATCATGCGGCGCAGTTCAGGTGAGTAGAAAGGCAGTTCCCGAGCCAGTACCGAAAACAGGTCTTCCGATCTTTGTAATTCGTTTAGGTAGACCAGCAGCATCTGCTCAAAATCGCCGGCAGAAACTATCACTTTCTGAATACTGCGGTTTATCTCACTGAGCTCCTTATCCAGTATTTCCAGGATAAGCATGTTCTTGTTTTTAAAATGCAGAAAAAGTGTGCCGTGAGCCACTTCTGCCTTTTGCGCGATGGCAGCTGTGGTAGCGTTCAGAAAACCGTTTCTGATCAGTTCCTGCCTGGCAACCTTCAGAATATGTTGCCTGGTTTTCTGCTTTTGAAACTGTCTTTTATTCACGCGCCCTCCTTTTCACTGAGTGAATACTCACCGAAATTATGAGGCTTGAAAAAACTGTCAAATGAAAAATTTAAGTAGCAGTTTCACTTGAAGTCGGAAATTGTATGTAAAGGTTGCCATATCATTACCAGTTACAGGCATTTTAAAATTTAAAGAAAGAATCATGAACAGAAAACTGGAAAGCCTGGAAGATTAATCAGGACAAATAAAAAAGCGGAGGAACGTTCCTCCGCTTTTGCAATTTTAATCTATTTCTTTTAACGGCCTTTAGATTCGGTTCTAAAATCACCCAGACCGCTACAGCCACCTTCCGTCAATTCAAAATCAACGCTGATATCATCATTAATTTCGATATCTTCGATCAAGACCATGGGATAAGAACCAGGCTTATTGGCTCTGCCGTCATAAATACCCGGCTCGACATCAACTATTTCATAATAACCATTGGCATCAGTCGTAGATGTAATAACACTACCACAGGTACCACCACCACAGTTACCACCATTACCGCCATTGCCGCCGTTACCACCGTTGCCACCGCCGCAACCGCCACCAGTGCCGGCATCGATCAAGACGAAACGCACGTAAGCACCTTCTATGGCAACTCCGGTATCAGCATCTGTAACATAACCATCAACGGTTACCGATATCAGAAGAGCTGCACTGAGCAGCATACTTAACATCAAAACGATTTTTCTCATTTATCCTCCAATTTTTACTAACACTTATTTAATATTGCTAAAATCTGCCGTCCGTTAAATTCTGTCAAGTTTTTGCAGAAATTATTTTACAGTGTGAAATATAATAGGAATTAAACTGGCAGAAATGAATAATGTGAAATTACATTTTAGGAAGAAAATTATTTTCTGCATTAATTTTCCGCTAATCTCTACCCTGTAGACAGCTTACAAAATATTTATTGATTTGCTGTTTTTTTCTTCTTCCCATTCTCCTTGACACCTCGTTTTTGAAATAAAAAATATCCGGTGAAATTATAAGAAAAATTTGGGATAAGAGGGAAATTTTGTAATGGCTTTTGTTCACCTGCACAACCACACACAATATAGTTTATTAGACGGTGCCTGTCGTGTTGACAAAATGATCACTATGGCCAAAGAGTATGGTATGAAAGCAGTTGCCATGACCGATCACGGCAATATGTTCGGTACCATAGATTTTTATACGAGAGCCAGAAAGGAAGGCATCAAACCTATAATCGGCATCGAAACTTATATTATCAATCATGAGCTGGATTCGGATCAGAACAAGAGTGATATTCGTCATCACCTGGTGCTCTTGGCAGCTGACCTGCAGGGCTATAAAAACCTGATGAAACTTTCCTCCAAAGCTTTTCTTAAAGGATTTTATTATAAACCGCGTATCAGCAAATCCCTCTTGCAGAAATATTCGGAAGGCATCATCTGCCTTTCTGCCTGTCTGAAAGGTGAAATACCTCATCTGCTTTTAAGCGGTCAGGAAGCCAAAGCTCAAAAAACTGTGGAATTCTTTAAAGCAACCTTTCCCGACAGATTCTATATTGAACTGCAGGATCATGGTCTGGATGATGAAAGAAAAGTTCAGCCGCTTTTGATAAAACTGGCTGAGCAGACAGATACACCTTTGGTGGTTACCAACGACTGCCACTATCTGAAAAAAGAAGATTCGGAAGCGCATGATGTTCTTCTGTGCATTCAAACCGGTAAAACCTTTGCCGATACCAACCGCATGAAATACAATACAAATCAGCTTTACTTCAAGACCGAAGAAGAGATGCGCCAGCTTTTCCCGGATATCCCGGAAGCTTATGATAATACAGTAAAAATTGCTGACCAGATAAATTGCGAATTGGATTATAATGATTTTCTTTTTCCCAGGATAGAGCATCCTCCCGAATTCAAGAATCACACCGAATATATTCGCCATCTCTGTTATGATGCTGCAACCAGGAAATATCCCGAAGTTACAGATGAATTGAAAGAAAGAATTGATTATGAACTATCTGTTATTCGTAAAATGGGCTATGAAGAATATTTTTTGATCGTAAAGGATTTTATCGATGCTGCCCGGAAAATGGATGTACCGGTGGGACCGGGACGTGGTTCTGCTGTGGGTAGTGTGGTCTCATATCTTTTGGGAATCACAACTATTGAACCTATAAAATACGGTCTTTTCTTTGAACGGTTTTTAAATCCCGATCGAATTGGAATGCCGGATATCGATATTGATTTCTGTGCTGAAGGACGGGGCAAGATCATCGAATATGTGATCGAAAAATACGGTCGGGAAAGTGTAGCTCAGATCATCACCTTTGGAACCTTGAAAGCTAAATCGGTGATCAAAGATGTTGCTCGGGTTATGGAAGTTCCAGCCTCAGTTGCCAATGAGATTACAAAACTTATTCCTGGCGGACCGAAAGTAACATTAGAAGATGCTGTAAAACAGTCCAGAGAATTTGCTGATAAAATGGCCGAAGATGATGACAAAACTTCCATTTTGACCCATTCCAAAGTTCTGGAAGGCTTGATTCGTCATATTGGAGTTCATGCAGCCGGTGTTGTGATCGGACCGGGAAAACTATCCAATTATGTTCCCTTGGCCACAAACAATCAAAAAGGTGGCGAGCTGGCAGTGCTGGTTCAATATGAAGGCCGCTGGCTGGATGATCTGAAAATATTGAAAATGGATTTTCTGGGTTTGAAGACCCTGACCCTGATCAAAAAAGCAGTAAAACTGATCAAACAGTCTCAGGATGTGGAAATCGATATTGACCAGGTTGATATCAAAGATGAAAAAACCTATGAACTTCTTTCCCAGGGCCACACAGACGGGGTTTTTCAATTTGAATCGGACGGCATGAAAAAATATCTCTGCAGCTTAAAGCCCAATGTCTTTGAAGACCTGATCGCCATGGTAGCGCTTTATCGTCCGGGTCCCATGCAGTTCATTGAAAATTTTATCAATCGTAAGCATGGAACCGAGCCGGTAACATTTCTGCATGAGCTGACCGAAAATGCCCTGAAAGAGACTTATGGAGTTACCGTCTATCAGGAACAGGTGATGCAGATTGCCCGGGAAATGGGCGGATTGACCGGAGCGGAAGCCGATACACTGCGAAAAGCAATCAGTAAGAAGAAACAGAAAACCATGGATCTTTTGAAGGTTAAATTTGTGGAAGGCTCATCCCGCAATGGAGTACCACCCCATGTAATTGAAAAGATCTGGAATGACTGGAAGGATTTTGCCAATTATGCCTTCAATAAAAGCCATGCCACAGCCTATGCCTATATTGCCTTCCAGACAGCCTATTTGAAAGCCCATTATCCGGTGGAATTCATGGCTGCACTTCTCTCTCTGGAAGAGGACCCCACCAAGGTTACGAAATTTATCGGGGAGTGCAAATCCATGGGCATCGAGGTGATTCCTCCCAATTTGAATAAAAGCCAGTGTGAATTTGCCGTGCAGGGCAAAAGGATTTTATTTGGCTTGCAGGCTATCAAGAATGTGGGTGCAGCTGCCATCAAGGCGATCATTTCCGAACGTGAAAAAGATGGAGAATTTAAAAATATCTTCGATTTCTGTTCCCGGGTAGATACTATGGTCTCCAATAAAACAACTCTGGAAAGTCTGATCTGCGCCGGTGCTATGGATGAGCTGGAAGGTAATCGGCATGAAAAATATACAGTTATCGAAAATGCTCTTAACTATGCATCAGGAGTGCAATCAGAGAAAAAACGCGGTCAGATAATGCTGTTCGATACCATGACTGATGAAAATGATGAAGAGATTGAATTCACCCCGGAAATGCCTTCTGAAAAAGAGTGGTCTTTGAATGAAAAACTGCGTCGTGAAAAAGAAATTCTGGGATTTTACTGGTCGGGCCATCCGCTCAATCAGTACAAAGAATTGTTAGAAGAATTTATCAATATCGATACAGAAACAGCCGAAGCAAATCCCGAAAAAGTTCCAGCCAATATCTCCATAGCCGGAATAGTTTCGGAAATAATAAAAAAACAGGGCAGAAGAGGCTCTCCCTTTGCCATTGTCAAGCTGGAAGACCTTACCGGCATTTTCGAGGTTACCCTTTTCAACGAGGAATATGAGAGGTACCTGCCGCTGATGAAGGAAGGAAAATCTCTCTTCATCGTGGGCAAGAAATCCGGTTATTCCAATGGCAATGAAACCATGCTGCGTGTAGTTCCCCGCTTTGTAATGAACTTTGACCAGCTGGCTCATCATCTGATGGGAGAGATCTTTGTGAAAATTCCCGAGGTTAGGTTCACTGAGGAATTTTCTAAGCAATTACTCGATCTATTTAAACAGAGTCCCGGAAAGTTTGGAGTACATATCGCTGTTGAATCAGCCAAATATAAAGCATTGAACCTGCATCCACGTCAACTCAGGATCTTTCCGGACCAGAGAATCAGACAGTTGTTCAGAGAGGTGGAAGGAGCCTCCTATCGCATCAATCTGAACTTTAACTAGCGGAGGAAAAAATGAGAAGACAGGCGATTGTTCTGCTGCTGATTTTAGCAGCTTCAATGCAGGCTTTAAATGTATTTGTCGATGCCAACCGGTTTCAGGATGAGAATAAAAATACAATTCTAGAGATCAATTATCAGGTTCCCTACAAGAGCCTGGAATTCCTGAAAACACCCAATGGTTTTGAAGCACTTCTGGATGTGGAATTCTACCTGGTAAAGGGCGACAAGATCGTTTATGATTACGGTTTTCCCAACGCCATAATCGTTTCCAACAAGCAGAAGACCAGATCCAGCGACTATTTTACCGACAAGATATCGATTACGCTTTCCAAAAATTTTGAAGTGCTGGTCAACTTTATAGATAAGAACAGCGAAGAGAGCTCCAACTGGAACTACAATTTTGAAGTGCTTCCCTCAAAAGCTCTGCTTAGCGATCTGGAATTCTCTCTCGATGTCAGTGCCGATACAACCAGTTTTTTGCAGAAGTTTCATCGTGAAGGTTATCTGTATAGAGTCATACCGAGTCATATTTATAACAAAACTATTACAGATAATTATTATATTTACTGGGAATTATATAATCCATTTTCTGAGGAAAAGGACTATACCATTAGCAAAACCCTTTCCTACCACGACAGCCTTATTTTTCAAGAGACCGAAACTCTGAAGCTGACCAGCCAGCGTAAGATCAGACTGGATAAAATGGCTTTGAGTGACCTGGAGGAAGGGCTCTATGAGTACGAAATTCAGGTCAGATCAGATACTCTGACTGATCTGCGGCAGGATTTTTTCAGCGTCAAGAGCTATAAAATCAGCACGCAGCGTTTATTTGTGGAGCTGGAAGACGAGTTCAAACTGATCTCATATTTTCTTACTTCGGAGCAGACCCGCAGCTGGCCCACCCTTTCCAAATCGGGTAAGCTGGCTTTTATAGAGCGTTTCTGGACAACTAATAATCCCGATATCGATGCCGAGGAGAACAGCTTTTTTGAACTGGTAAAAGAAAGGGTGCTCTACTGCAATCAGCATTTCTACCACTTTGAAAAAGGCTGGAGTACAGACCGGGGAAGAGTTTATATACGGCATGGCCAGCCGGATGAGATCATTCGAGGAAATACCGGGCTCAATACTAAATATACCCAGAAGGAGTATGAAATCTGGAAATACAGAACTACAGAAAATCTTACCTACATCTTTGTTGATCTGCAGATGAGCGGTAATCATAAATTGATCTATTCCGCCGGCGATGAAAAAGAGAACACCTATCCCAACTGGGACAGTTATCTGGGAACCGATTTCGACCCGACAGTTCTGGAATAGTTCCGAATAATTCTTACCAGTATTCCCGGGGCAGGAAAGCATCAGGGAAGTGCTTCAACTCATAGCTTCTTTTATTTTTGATGATGGCGATTATATCGAATCTGGTAGGCAGATCTTCCAGCTCGGGATGCCTGGCTAAATAATCCTGAGCAGTTTTGACCAGCTTCTTCTGCTTGGCTACAGAAACGCTGCTGACTGCTTGATCCAGGTTGGAAGAGCGCAGTTTTACCTCCACGAAAATAACTGTGTCAGCTAATAAAGTTATGATATCTATCTCACCAAATCGGCTGTGATAATTTTTCTTGAGAATTTCATATCCATTTGATAATAAGAAATTTGCAGCCAGCTCTTCGCCGAATTTCCCTAAATAGGCTTTTTCTTTATTATTCATAAATCACTACTGTCCTGTTATAAGTTAAACAATACCAATTGTTTAGAATCGGAGGGTGTAGTTTTTCTGTAATCCGATTTTGTAAGTAGTTGCAAAATAGGCACTTTTTCAAAAAGCGAGACACTCAAAATTTGTAGAA
>JAIPJH010000043.1 GCA_021734245.1 Candidatus Cloacimonadota bacterium
GGCAATTCAGTGCGTTGCCCCGTCTTTTAAGGCGGGGTTTCAGTGTTATTCCCATCATTTTATGAGTTATATTTTCAGGTTTATGGAAATATATTTCTTTTTCTTTCATCTTATCTTTAGTTCGGGTATTTGATGAATAGCCCCGTCTTTTAAGGCGGGGATAGCTTGCAATTAAACTAAATTCGGGCTTTAGCCCACCATATTTATTCATTCCTAAGTCCTATTTTTTCCAGAAATAAATTATATTCTTCTTGAAAAGATTTCACTCGATGATGTTCTTCCTGATTCTTTATATATTCTCTCGTTCTATCCAGCGCTGAAGGGCTTACAGAAATTGCAATATACTCTTCCTGCCAGCTGAATTCGGGCTTTAGCCCAAAACAACAACTCATTCTTTATCCACCAATATAAATTTTCAGTTTATTTTCCAATTTTTTGATCTTATCTTTCAACTCCTTAATTCTGATTTCCCTATCGATAAAAAGTTGATTGAATCTTTGCAGCTCTTCATTTTTTACTTTTAATTCCCTGGTTCTCTGTTCTACCATTTCCTCCAGATTTTCCTGATATTCTTGCAATTCTTTTTCATACTTTTTCAATTTCGTAATATCCATAACAGTTGAAACCATTGTATTCTGTTCAAAGAGTGGAATGTTCACTGAGTTAATAAAGCCATGAGATTCATCTTTTCTGGTTATTTCTAAATTTTCCCAATGCATTCTGGATGCATCTCCACTGTTTATATCATCCATCACTTTATTTTGTAATTCTTCCCTGTATTTTTTATCTGGGTATACTTTTTTGAAAAATTTAGCAATATCTTGTAATTCTGCTTCCGGCCATCCATAAATTTCTTCAAACTTCTTGTTTATATAGGTTGCAGTTCCTTCATCGATCTTATTCAAAGCAACACCGATAGGTAAATTATCCAGAATAGTTTGAATAAATTCATTTCTCTCTTCAATTTCAATTTTGTATTTCTTTTCTTTTGTAATATCCTGGAAAGTACCATGAAGTTTAACTACTTTTCCATCTTTTATTACAGGTTCACATTTTGTATGTGTAAAAAGCTCATTACCTTTTGCACTTATAAAGCGTAATTCCAGATCGTAAGGTTCTCCCTTTTCCATTGCTTTCTTCAAAGCATTTTGCAGGATCGGCCTAGCATCGGGATGAAAGAAATTGATCGCATCTTGCAGGGGTGGTTCCTGATCTATGGGAACTTCATGGATGCGGTAAGTTTCTTCCGACCAGGTAACTTTTTGGGTTTTCACATCCAGTTCCCAGCCGCCAATTCTGGCCATTCTGCCAGTAGCGTTCAAAAGTCTTTCATTTTCTATTAATTTATTTTCGATAATTTTATTTTCTGTTACATCACGGGCAATTGCATAAGTTAAGCCCTGTTCAATAATTGGACGAGAAACCCAATCCAGATAACGATAAGACCCGTCTTTACATAAATATCGATTTGTGAAATTTATAACAACTTCATTTTTCTTCAGCTTTTCTTCGATAATATCGATAGTTGGCTGAATATCATCGGGATGAACGAATTCCAGGAAAGATTTTCCCAGAAGTTCATCTTCCGAAAATCCTAATGTTTTGGTAAAGGCTGGATTTACTTGAATGAAACTTGCCGTATTTATATCAGCCACACAAATCAGATCAGGAGAGACATCCCAGATAGTTTTCAACTCTTCCGTAGCTTCCTTTTGCTCGGTAATATCAGTAGCTATTCCGCAAAGAGCATAAATTTTATTTTCTTCGTTATAAAGCGGAAATTTGGTAGATAACATAACATGTAATCCATCCGCAAACATTACCCTTTCTTCCATTATCAACGATTCTTTTTTTTCGATTACGGTCAGATCATTTTTTCTGTAAATATCAGCACGTTCTTTGGAAAATAGATCATGATCGATTAAGCCTTGAATTTTAGAGTTGGAGATATTATGTAATTCTTCGAACATTTTGTTAATATACAAATACTTTCCATTTTTGTCTTTTATGAACACAACTGCATTTGCATTATCAAGAATCTCATGATATTTCTTTTCATTTGCCAGAATTTCAGCATTTTTCCAATTGATCTCGGTTACATCTATTCCAGATGAAAGCAAATATTCTGTTTCACCTTTTTCGTTTTTGATGTATGTATTATACCACGAAATCGTTCTGTGTTTTCCAGATTTTGTAACCACTTCATTTTCGTAATGTTCTACTCCTTCCATTTCGCCTGAAAAAACTTTTTTGAAAACGCCTTTAATTTCTTGGTTGATATCTTTGGGAATGCAGGTATCGAACCAGTTTTTGCCTACTATTTCATCCGCTGTGTAACCAAGTATTTCCAATCCTTTGTTATTCAGGACCAGAATATCCCCATTGGGATCTAACGCAACAAAAATACTTCCAGCCATCTGCAGGTATTTCTCTGAGAGCTCTTTTGTTGCCATCAGTTCTTTCTTTGCCAATTCCCTTTCTGTAACATCACTTAGAGCTACTGCAAAAAGATTCTTGGCTGGACAATATGCTTTTACATCCCAGTATTTATTCAGATATTCAGAATGGTCGGTAACAGAAACCGATTCACCAGTTAGAGCAACCTTTCCATAAAGTTTTATCCACTTCTCTTCCAGATTGGGAAGTACTTCTTTTCCCCTTTTACCTTTGATGTCTTTAAGTTTCAGTTTGGTCAGTTTTTCATAAGCAGAATTTGCATCCAGGAAAATAAAATCGATGGGATTTCCTTTCTTATCCACAATTATTTCGTGCAGTGCAATACCTGTATTTGTTTTCTCGTAGAGCAATTTGAAAATTTCTTCTTTTTTAATTTTACTCATGATCCTTCCCTTCATCATCATCAGGTTTAATGGTACCGAATATTTTTTCTTCTAAATTTTTTATCTTATCACGCAATTGTTTGATCCTGAACTCTCTATTAACAAAGATTCTGTTGAATTTTTCCAGCTCAGCATTCTGTTCAGAAAGTAAAGCATTCTTCTGCTCCAATTCCATAGTTGCTTCTTTTACCATTAGAGCCAGATCACTCTGATATTTTTCCAGTTCGTGTTGTGCTTTTTTCTTTTCGGTAATATCTCTCCATACTGTATAAATGATATCTTTTTCTTTTTCTTTTAGAAATGTAAGTGCTATATCTACCCAAACCCTATTCCTGTCGGAATTGAGATGTACCCATTCAAATCTGGCATATCCTTTTTTGTGAGCCTCGGCTATTAATCGTTTTGCTTTGGTTTCGCTTTTTTCACCATCTGGTTGAAATAGTGGAGACAACTGCCAGGGATTTTTGCCAATGATATCTTTTTTTGATTTGAATTTCAGGAATTTTACAGTTGTATCATTACAATCGATAAATTCGTTATCTTCGATTATAAGGCTGGGATCGGTTGATTTTTCGAAAAGAACTCGATATTTTTCTTCGCTTTCTTGCAAAGCTTGGGTTGCCAGTTTCTCCTTAGTTATATCTCGCACCGTCGCCAAAAGAATATTTTTGTCTTTCAGATTTACTTTATTCAAAAGAACGGTGGCAAAAAAATCTCTTCCATCTCTTTTACGATGAATCCATTCAAAATAATTCACTCCTTCTTTTACAGCAATATCAATCATCTTTTTTGCTTTTTCAATTGAAGATTGACCATCTGGCTGCTTAGGAGGTGAAATCTGCCAGGGAGCTAACTTCATTAATTCTTCCAAATTTTTCAATTTGAATAAATCCACTAGAGCCTGATTTCCTGAAGTGAATTTCCAGTCGGGAGGTTCTAAAGTCATATTGGCATCTTTAGAAGATTCAAACATAGCCCGGAAACGCTCTTCGCTTTCTCGCAGTTTTTCTGTAGCTTTTCTGCGTTCTGTAATGTCAGTGGAAGTACCCTGAAAACCTATTATTTTATCACCTGACCTCAATAAACTGAGACTTATCAAGAAATATCGGATCTCATCATTTCTCATTTTTGCTTCGATAAAAAGATCATGAATCGGCTTGCCTGTTCGATATAACTTATTAAATACGAGGAAAAGTTTTTTGTGATCTTTGCGGGGAATATAGTCTTTGAAGTTTTTCTTCAATAATTCGGCTTTGGAGTAACCTGTTTTTTTCTCTGCAGCCTTATTTACATCGGTGAAATTTCCTTTTAAATCTAAAGTAAACAAGAATTCAGTGGAATTTTCGAACATTCCCCGATAACGTTCTTCGCTTTCTTCAACTTCAATTTGCAGAAGTTTACTTTCTGTTATATCATCAAAGACAGTCGCGAAAAAACCTTTCTGTGGAGAATAAGCACTTATTTTGAACCATTTTTTTAGTGCTTCACTATACTTTTCAAAATTCTTAGGTTTTCCTGTTTGAGCTACTTTGCCATATACTCCTATCCAATCGGCAGGATCTTTTTCAGTTCCCGGTAAAACTTTTGTTACTAACTTACCCACAATATCTTCTGCTTTATGGTTTGTCATCGATTCAAAGGTTTTATTCACTTCTACAAACCTATAATCGATCGGCTTACCGTTTTTATCTGTTTCGATCTCGTGATAAGCGAATGCACTGTTCATGTTATCAAAAAGTTTTTGCAGCTTTTCCTGATTTTGCTTTAGTTCTGTAATATCTTGAGAAATAATCTGAACTCCGATGATCTTACCATTAGAATCGAAAATTTTGTTGTATTTGGAATTGAACCACATCGTGCCACTTGGGAGTTCAACTTTATCCTCATATTCTTCAAAATCATCAGCCTTTACTGCACTTTTTATTCTATCCAGATAGAATTTTCCAGTTTCTTCGCCATAAAGTTCAATCAAAGTTTTACCAGTAAAATCTTCCGGTTTTCCTCCCATGAATTCTGCTGCAGTTTTATTGAATAAGATTACATTGCCTTCCAGATCGTAATAACCAATACCGGCTTTTACGTTTTCTAACAAGGTTCTATAACGTTCCTCGCTTTCTTTTAATGCTTTTTCAGTATTAATTCTTTCTGTAATATCCAAATCGCCACCACGAAAACCAAGAAGTTTTCCCTTGTCATCAAGAATAGGAACTCCGCTGGATAGTAGCCATACTTTAGTCCCATCCTTTTTAATGCAGGCAGAAATAGTTTTTCTAAATGGTTTTTTATTCTGGAAATTAATTTCTAATGCTCTCTTTTTTACTTCCTCACGAATTTCGGGATCGGCAATATCATAAAAGTGTTTCTGCAGCATTTCAGCAGAGGTAAAACCTAAAATTTCCTGAACATTGCTGCTAACAAATGTATATTTTCCTTCTTTATCTACTTCCCAAATCCACTCTGCTGCGTTCTCCGCTATATCTCTAAATCTTTTTTCACTTTCTTTCAGCTTTTGCTCTGCAATCTGCTTCTCTGTTATTTCCCTCAAAGTGAAGAGGATTGTTCCTTTTTTGATATTAACTCTTTTAACATTCATCAAAAACACATGTGGTTTTCCAGATTTGGATTTGATAGTTATCTCAAAATTGTCCAAATGTTTCTTCTCGTTCAGCTCGAATAGTGTGAATGGCATTTCTCCAATTAGTTTTTTTATATTCAGCATCTGTTGGATTTCTTGTACAGTATAACCGAGATTATGTTCTATGTTATCGCATACAAAGGTGATGTTTCCATCATCATCTGTAATAAAAACAGGATCTGCAATACTTTCCAGAGTGGCACGAAAAGTTTCTTCCGATTCAAGAAGGTCGAGTCTGGTTTTTTCCAGCTTTGTAATATCATTTATGCTAACCAGTAAAACATCCTCATTTGAATCATTTGAGAATAATGTTCGCTTAGATTTCGATCCTTTCACTTCGACCAATATCTGTTTCTTTTTAGATATTAAACTGATCACAATTAATTTTTTATCGGGATTTTTGAAGAAAGCTTTGTATCGACCCCAAAAGACCTCTTTATGATCGGTATGAACAAATTTTATAAAATTTTTATCGATTATCTGAGCAAGATCAAGATCGAGCAGATCAGCAAATTTATGATTTACGTTAACGATCCTGGCTTTTTCATCCAGAACAGCATAACCGATTGGAGCTTTATTATAAAGATGGGAATATCGATCGCGGGAAATTTCCAGTTCCTGCTGAATAAGTAGCAGCTCTTCATTCTGCATTTCCAGCTCAATTTGATGAACTTGAAGTTCGTGAATGAGTTTATCTTTTTCGATATTGTTGAGTTTTTGTTTAGATTTTTGTTTTTTGTATTTTTCTTCGGCTTTTTTTCGCAGGTCTTTCATCTTTTTATCGTTCATTGTCTCCTCCGAATAAATATTGTGTTAAGAGATCAAAATTGCTACGTAGCAATTTGGGTTTCAGTTTATCGAGTTCACAAAATATATTATTCATTTTATAATTCCGTTTGAATAGCTTTGCGCAATTTCAAAATAAAATTAACGCCATTATCTTCATTTTCTACATCAACAAAGCCATCATAATTTTCGATGGTCTGTTTTACAATATGTAATCCTATACCAGTATTTCCAGTTTCACCAAAGTGAAAACCTTCTTCAAAAATGCGTTCAATTATATCTTCTGCAATCCTGTCTCCATCATTAAAAAAGTTGACTTTGATGAATCTATCCTCTTCACAGATTTTTACTATAATATTTTTTGCTTTTCCATGCTTTAATGAGTTTGCAGTCAGATTTTCAAATACTGAATACAATCCTTCATCGGCAAACACAAAGCCATCACCTTCGATTTCGAAATTTACTTCAGGATGGTCCTTGCGAGTTTTTTGCAATACTTTCTTTAAATTCATTTCAATAAGATCACTGTGAGAATTCATAAATGATTCCTGATCTCGCAGTCTTTTTATGGTACCAAGGCATTTCAGAACACGGCTATTGATTTCTTCAAGAAATGCATCATCGGGATTTCTGCGATAGATCCTGATAGCGCTCCTTACTACCACAAGATCGTTTGCCAGATCATGACGCAGAGTCTTATTTAGTAGTTGAAGTCGTTCTCTTCCAATTTTAATTTCGTCCATTTTCCTCTGTAGATCGGAATGCAATATCTGCAGCTCTTTCAAAGCTTCATCAAGTTGAATTTTCTGTTTTGTTATCATTTCATTCTTTTCCAGAATTATCTTGTTTTCTCTTTTTTTGAGAGCATAACGATTGTATAAAACAACCAGAAACAAGACTACCAGAATGATGAGACTAATAAGAAAATATTTCAGGTTTCTCTGCCTTTCCAGCAACAAATCTTTTATCTGGTTATTCTTTCTTAAAATTTCAGTTTGTCGTTCCTGTTCTTGTGCTTCATTTGTTTTCTGAATATCGGCAATTTTTCGGATACTTGTTGTGAATAAAGCTTGTTCCAATTTTGAATGCTCTATGTAAAATTCCAGAGACTTTTTGTAATTTCCTGTTGCTCTATACAATTTGGAATAAATATCCAATGCTTCCAATTCCAGGTCTTTTGCAGAAATAGTTTTTGCTATTTCATAACCTTTATCTACGTAAGAAAATGCAAGCGGATAGTTCTTTAATTCCAGATATACCGCAGCCAAATTATTGTTAGTATTTGCTATTGCCCAGGTATCATTAATCTGGTTGGATATTTTTAGTGATCTATTTAAGAACTGAAGTGCTAAATCAAATTTTTCCAATTCTAAATAAGCCAGTCCAATATTATTTGAAACTGTGGAAATACCTTCCTCATCACCTCTCTCTTCATCCATTTTCAAAGCTTTCAGATAATATTCCAGTGCTTTTTCATATTTTTTTGTGTCATCATAAATGATGCCAATATTATTGTAGGAAATCGCTAAACCTTCTTTATTATTGAGGGCTTGTTGCAAATGCAGATGTTTCTCGTAATAATCCAGAGCACTATCAAAATCATTTATGGCATGAAAAATGTTTCCAATGGTATTATAAGAATCTGCAATACCGCTGGAATCTTCAAGAGCCTGATAATAATTTAAGGCTTTAAAATACGATTTCAATGCTTTTACATATTCGGCCAGGAATTCATAATTATTCCCAATAATATAAGATAGAACTGCCATATCTTGTAAATTATTCAGTTCAGTATCTATCGAAAGAGATTTTTGATAATATGCCAATGCTTCTGCGTTTTTTTGCTGCAATTCATAAACTTTTCCCAGAGACGAATATATAGTAGATATTTGCCAGGGCATGTTCAAATTTTGATAAATTTTCAGCGATTTTTTATAATAATCAATTGCTTTCTGATATTTTTTTTGTTCAGTATAAATAAATCCTGAATATTTATAGAGTTCCGCTAAAGTTTCATCAGCTTCGTTTTGCTCCAATTTTTTTTCATTTTCCAAAAGAATTTTCAGAGCTTTTTTATACTCCGACCGAATATAATGAATGTAAGCCAGATTATTCCTGGCTTTGCTAGCATCAAGGTTGTTTCTGATGCTTTCTTCCAGAATCTGTTTTCCAAGCTGCAAGGCTTTGGCAGTATCGGTTTCGGTATATTCTATTGAGAGCTTCATTTGTAATTCGATTCTTTCGTGTATATTAGCTGTTTCGTTAATTTTTTGAACCAGGCTGTCTATTTTCGATGCTGTACCCAATAGATGAAATGTAATAGTTAAAAATAGGAAAATAATCCCATATGATTTTGATAATTTCACTGCACATGTCCTTTTAAATTTATAAATTTTATATCGTTTGAGGACTGAAGTCCTGATAGGTTTTGGATTTCTTTTCCCACGGGTTGAAACCCGTGGCAATTCAGAAACCCGTGGCAACTCAGTGAATTGCCCCGTGCTTTAGCGCGGGGATAGAAATTTTTGCTACAAAACTCGGGCTTTAGCCCTTCACTTTTATTTTTTTCCATTTTTTATCTATTCAGTTTTTTTTTAAAATTCGCATTTGCTTCTCTATTTCAGTTATCAGATCTTTTTTATCGACCGGTTTGGAAATGAATCCATCACATCCTGAAGCCAGGATATATTCTTTATCTTCCGGCATCACTCTAGCTGTAACTGCAATAATTTTGATATGTTTTGTATCAGCAGAGTTTTTTAATATTCCGGCAATCTCTGTTCCATCCATTTTGGGAAGATTAATATCCAGCAAGATCACATCGGGTAATTTGAATACAGCTTTCCTCAGACCTGCTTCTCCATCATTGGCTTCCAGAATATCATAATTGTCCTTTAAAATTGCTTTTAATGTAATAACACTGTCGGGATCATCCTCGATAATTAGAATTTTAGGTTTTCCATTTTTAACAGAAGCTTTGGTCTTACCTACCTCAAATTTGCTTTCCTCTTCGCTCATCATTTCAGAGATCTTATTCAAAAATCCCGTTCGATTGATATCGCCTTTTTGAACAAGCTGTTGAATATTGTTGGAAGTGAGTTTTTTCAAATCCTTGTTAGTCAGGTTTTTGGCAGTTAATATAAGCACAGGAATGTTTTCAGTTTCCGGTTTGGAACGAATAGTTTCCAAAACTTCAAAACCATCGACATCGGGCATCATCAGGTCCAGGATTATTCCATCCGGAATTCGCTCTTCCACATAATCCAAAGCTTGCCTTCCACCTTCTGCAATTTCTATCGAAAAACCTTCCTGCTGCAGAATTTCCTTAATCTGAATAATCGTAGTCGGGTTGTCTTCCACAATAAGCAGGTGATTTTTTTTTCTTATATGATCAGAATTCTTTTTCTTAGTTTTTCTATTTTCTATCTTAATTCCATTCTCAATACTATCAATTTTTAGTGGAATGATAACAGTGAAAGTAGAACCTTCTCCTATCTTACTTTTCACCTCAATATCACCACCCAGAATTGACATTAACTTATAAGAAATTGCCAATCCTAAACCGGTACCTTCAAATTTGCGGGAAGCTGTTCCATCGGCTTGTCTGAATTCATCGAAAATGTATGGAAGTGCCTCTTTTGAAATTCCAATTCCTGTATCACTAATTTCTATGTAAAATTTGTCGTTCTGTTTTTCAACATCGATCTTTACCTTTCCTTTTTCCGTAAATTTGATAGCATTATTGATGATGTTCATAAGAACTTGATATAATTTTTGCTCATCAGATTCTATAGGCGGGAGATTCGTTTTCGGTTTGTATTTCAGTTTAATCTTCTTCTCATCGGCCAAAGGTCGCAATCCATCTAAGATGTCCTGCAGTAAATTCGATAATGAAAATTTACTTACTGCAATATTCATTTTACCAGCTTCTATTTTGGAAAGATCGAGTATCTCATTTATCATTTTCAAAAGATTTTTGCCATTTCGTTCTACTATTTCCAGATAATTGAGCTGTTCATGGTTCAAAACACTTTTTCCTTGATCTATCAAAACTCTGGAAAGAGCTAAAATCGAATTTAATGGTGTTCGTAATTCGTGGCTCATATTAGAAAGAAATTCACTTTTCAGTTGATTTGCTTCCGCTACCTGGCGACGCTGCATTTCCAGCTCGGTGTTCTGCTGTTGCAGCTCTTCGGAATTCAGCTGTAATTCTTCTGCCTGAGATTGCAGCTCCTCGGTTTGTTCTTGCAATTCTTCTGCCTGAGACTGCAATTCCTCATTTTTATTCTGCAATTCTGCAACCAGTTTTTCTACCTTTTCAGAGGCAAGCAATCTGGAATAGACAGCATTGATATTGAGCCAGATTCTGCTGATCATTTCCATTTGATCTTCTCGGAGTTTCTGCACGCAACCAAGTGTGATAACAGCCTTGACTTCTTCATTTACCAGAATGGGAATGCAGATTATTTCATTTAGAACGATCTCTGCGAGTGTGGAATTAAATTTGAATATTGTGTCTTGCGGAATGTTTTGAATGCGATAAATTCGTTTGCTTTGAATTGCCATCCCAAGTTCGCCTTCCAGCTTATCTGCATTAAAACTCTGCCAGAGTTCTCGATTCGCTCCTATCGAATAAAAATGTACAAAATATTCCGACTCATCTTTCTGCACATAATAAACCGCCATTTGTGCAGATGTCTGAGCCATTAGTTCGGTTAGAGTTACGGAAGCAAAATCCTGTCTCGATTGCGTTCTGATGATTTTGCCGGAAAACGAATTCACACTTTTTTGAATCTGAATTGCCGCTCCTGTTACTTCTGCCAATTTATTGAATGTATCAGCTAAAAGCTTATATTCATCGTTATAATTATTGTGTAAGCGGGCAGAAAAATCTTCATTGCGAACTCTTTGAGCAAATTCTATCAATCTGTTGATCGGAACTACGATCGAGTTAGTGAGAAATCGCAGAATAATACTAATGACAATAACCAGAATTAAGAAGAGAAAAAAGTAATTCAAAACCATTTTATAAAGTGGAGCATACAATTCTTTTGCATCCTGTTTGCTTACTATTCCCCAGTTGAATTCTGGAATATGAGAATATGCGGCAATCACTTCGCTGCCTCGATAATCCTTTGTTTTTACAGTTCCACTGATTCCAGCAGCTCCCATTTGAGCAGGGAAGGCTTCGATCTGGAATGTAAGTGGATCTGCCTTTTTCCAGCGCAGATTACTGAGTGCAATCGAATTTTCATCGACAATAAGATTTTCACCTGTTTCGCCAAGACCAGCATGAACATTCAGAATTTTATAAATAGAATTTTCCAAATCGATTCGAGCAACTAAAATAGAATTTATTTCACTGGAATCTTCCGGATTAATGGGAATCGAAAAAGCCATGGCCGTCTTTTTTAAAGATTTGGAATAATAGATATCTGTAATACAAAAATCACCCGAATTGAGGGGATTTTTGAAATAGGGCTCGGAAATCTTGGAAATCCCTTCATTTTCGGAATTCGTAGAAATCTGGATAACTCCTTTTTCGGCATCGATAATAAATATTTCGGAATATGCTCTGAAATTTAACATAAGCCTTTTGATCAAATTGCGGGCAACTTTGATCCGATATAGATCTGTTGCCGTTTTTTGTTCTTTGTTCATGATGTCTGAAATCTCACGAATTTCCAGGTCGCTGGCAATTGTATTAAGATCTCCCCGACGTTCAAGAAACCATTCTCGAATCTGTTCGATTTTCATGTCTCGAACTGCAACAAGTTTGTTTTCAGCCCGCATTTTTATGGCTTCTGATCTTTGCAGATAAGTTATCGTTAATGCTATCAATAAAGGAATGATAGACATAAAATAAAACCAGAATCTGATTCTGGATTTAATGTTTTTGAAACTATAAATTTTCATAATTAGAATTTTCCTTTCAAAATATTTTTTTAAAAATCTTACAATTTGCATTTATTTGAACAAAATATTTGAGTTCACCCGTCGTAGGAATTTCAGATTCTCCCAACATTAAATATCCACCTAATTTTAAGGACTTTAATAATTTATCCAAAATAATCTTTTGAAAATCAGATTCAAAATAAATAAGCACATTTCGGCATAAAACAAGGTCAAAATCGCCAAAGACACTTTCCGGCGGTACGGAATACTTTGAAGAAAGAAGATCATAAACAGAAAAATTCACCATCTCTTTTATCTGTTCTTTCAGGTGGAATTCACCATTATTCTGTTCAAAATATTTGTTGAGATATTTTAAGGGAACATCTTTCATTGCATCTTCGTTGTAGATAGCTAGCTTAGCTTTTTCGATAACATTTCTATCTATATCCGTGGCAAATATCGAAGCTGAAATGCCAGTTTTTTCTTTATCAAATAATTCTTTCAATAAAATAGCTACTGAATAAGCCTCTTCTCCCGAAGCACATCCAGCCGACCAAACTCTGAGTGTGGATTTGTTTTCAATACAACTTGCCAGAATATTGCTAAGGACGTGTTTTTCAAGATAGGCAAAAGAAAGTGTATCGCGAAAGAAACTGGTTACATTTATTGTAAATGCATCCAATAAATTATCTATTTCATCATGATTTTGAGTTAGATATTCGTAATATTCATCAAAATCTGATGTTTTTGTAGCATATTGTCTGGTCGAAATTCGTCGCTGCAGCATATTAATTCTGTTTCCCGAAAAATCGTAACCTCTGGATTCCCGTAAATAATGCAATATTTGCCCAATTTTCTGCTTCATTTTTTATCATCCCCATTCAAATAAAAAATAAATCCACACGTTCAATCTCTCTTCATTCGGAAATTAATTCAAATGAAGTTGTTGTAAAGATAAATATTTAATTTTACTAAGTTATATTATACAAGTAGAAAGTTATGGTTTCTGAACGTATAAAGATTTACTAAATTCTAAAAACCCTACCATCTTCATTTCTTTTTGCTTTTCAAAAAAAAAATACAAAAATTTTTAGAATGTTAATTATGAGAGATAAAAAAAAAGCCGTCGGAAAAAATCCAACGGCTCGATTTTTTATCTAATTATTTTATTAAGATTAACGTTTTTTACGTCCTCGTTTTGCCATGCGTTTCTGACGATTGGTAAAATGAGCAACCATGAGTGGGCTTGCTACAAATATAGAAGAATATGTACCTACGATAACACCAACCAGAAGTGCAAAGGCAAAATCATGAATAACTGTGCCGCCAAACAAATACAAGGCAAGAACCACAACAAAAGTAGTTAATGAAGTGATGATCGTTCGACTGAGTGTTTCATTGATACTGTGATTGAAAACGCTATGGAACGATTCTTTACGGAACACTCTCATGTCTTCACGAATTCGGTCGAACACAACGATCGTATCGTTAAGAGAATATCCAACAATAGTAAGAAGTGCTGCTACTATCGATAAACTGATCTCTTTTCCAAACAGAGAAAAGATACCGACAGTGATAAGAACGTCGTGTAACAAAGCAGCAACTGCAGCCAAACCGAATGTAAATTCAAAACGCCACCAGATGTAAAGAATGATACCCAGAAGTGCCCAGAAAATAGCTAAAATAGCTTTCTCTTTTAGTTCACCACCAATTTTGGGTCCAACTTCTTCCTGTAAACGAATCAGAGTAGTTGGATCTACATTATTGGGATATTCTTTTTTGATAAGGTTAACGATTTGTGTACTTACTTTTTCTTCACCTTCTTCTGCAGTTTTGGTTTTAATCAGGAAAAGGTCTCTGGTTTTATCCGAACTGCTTATTGCCTGAATCTCTGCACTTTCGATACCAGCAGTTGTCAGTAAATCTCGCAGCATTTGGACATCGATCTTCTGTGCTTGATTATTAATTGGAGTAAGTTCCAATTCTAAAGATAATCCACCGGTAAAATCAATACCATATTTTGGTCCGCCATTAATGATAAGCGAAACCAGACCAGCCAGGATAACAATGATAGAAATTGTGAAAGCTATCTTTCTTTTCCCTATGAAATCTATTTTAGTTTCTCCAAAGAATCTCATTGTTTCCCCCTAAATACTAAGTTTATCTCTTGCCACATTGGTAACGAATCCGTCGAATATGGCTTTTGCTAAAACGATTGAAGCGAACATCGAACCAACGATACCGATGGAAAGCGTAACTGCAAATCCACGAATTGGTCCAGTTCCAAATTGATAAAGTACTAAAGCAGTAATAAGAGTGGTTATATTGGCATCCAGAATTGTGACCAGAGCTCTACTGAAGCCACCATCCACTGCAGTACGTACTGTTTTTCCCATATGTAAATTTTCTCTAATTCTTTCGAAGATGATCACGTTTGCATCCACAGCCATACCAATCGTAAGAATTACACCGGCAATACCTGGCATCGTAAGTGTAGCTTCAAACATGGTTAGAACAGCCAGAATAAAGATTACGTTCACAGCAACTGCAATATCTGCGATCAAACCGGAAAGTCCATAATAAAATATCATAAATATGAAGACAATTGCCAAACCGATAATGGCTGCCATCATACCGGCTCTGATACTGTCGGATCCAAGAGTTGGCCCTACAGTTCTTTCTTCGATGATCTTGACAGGTGCAGGAAGTGAACCGGCATTCAACACAATCACAAGGTCTTGCACTTCTTCGATCGTAAATTGTCCTGTAATTCTTGCTTCTCCACTTGGAATGCGAGATTGAATCGTAGGTGCAATATAAACAATATCATCCAACAAAATTGCCAGTCTTTCATTTATATGCTGTCCTGTTACATTTTTAAAGATTCTGGCACCGGCTTTGTTGAAAGTAAGTAGAATGTACGGTCCCTGATCTTTTGGTGCATATCCCTGACCGATCTTGGTCTGAGCTTTTTCCAGGTATTTTCCTGTAATTTCTGATTTTTCTTTCAGCACATAGATCTGTCTTGCTTTGTAGGGATCGTTTGCATCTTCTCTTCCTACTGCAAGCTGCAGTCCGGCAGGAAGTGCATTTTTGAAGTCTTCATTTTTCAATAATTTTTTCAGAAGTGCCAGATTTTCATAATCTACCGTGTATGGCTCATCATTACTGGAAGTAGTAAGATTTGTGAAGATATACAGGTTATCTTCTTCAGCTTCTTCGCCTTCTACTTCTTCCTCTTCTTCCGATTCCAATACATCTGTAACTTCTTCAGTAGTAATATCGGCAAATGGTTTTAATTCTTCAAACTGATCTAAATTATCCTGCAGAAATCTATCCAAAGCTTTTGTAGCTTCTTCATATTGCTCTCCGTCTGCCAGCAGTTTGAATTCCAAAAGTGCAGTTTTACCGATCAGGTTTTTTGCACGGCTGGGATCATCCAAGCCAGGAAGCTGGAGAATAATTCTGTTTGTGGTTCCTACACGTTGAATAATTGGTTCGGCCACTCCAAACTGGTCGATCCTGTTGCGAATGATTTGATAGGCAGTTTTTACAGCATCCTCTTTATCGTCTTGCGAAAGTGTTAATTCCGAAAAATCAACTTCCAGTTGAATTTGAGATCCACCTTGTAAATCCAGACCAAGTCTTAATTCTTTCTCGGTCCAGAACGAAGGAAGGTTCGGAACAACCAACGGAGCAAAGAAATATGCCGTAACAAGTAGAACTGCAACGATGATTAATCCTCTAATTTTACTGTTCTTCATTACTTAGAACTCCTTATTATTTCTTCATTACATCTTTTTTACACAGAAAAATCAAAAAGTATTTAAGCTTTACAGCAGTCAAGTACTTTGTAATTAAGAATATTTATTAAATATTATTTCTTTAATCTTTATTTGGAATTTCAGCTTTAAATCCGATATCTTTTGCATCCGGCATTCCCGGCATATTGATCTCACCATGCTTGTTTTCAAAGTTTTCAATATTCTGCTGCAATATCTTGAGGAATTGCTTGGCATGCTGTGGTGTAGATAAAATCCTGCTATAAATTTTTGCATTGGGAAGTCCTGGAACAATTCTTCCGAAATCAATAATAAATTCCGAAGGTGAATGTGTTATCATGCAAAAATTGGAATAAACTCCTTCGCCTACTTTCTCATCAATCTTTAAATTCAGTTTTTTCTTGTTAGCCATTATTTTTCTCCTTGTTTTTTCTTAATTCTTTTAGTTCTTCATCCACACAATTTGGGATAAGATCCGTCACATCTCCACCCAGTGAATGTACTTCTCGAATAATCGTGGAACTTAGATACAGATAGCGATAGCTCGGCACGAAAAACACTGTGTCGATATCTTGATACATCTTTTTGTTCATGAGCGCCTGAGACAGTTCGTACTCGAAATCGGAAACAGCTCTCAAACCTCTTATCATGGCATCGGCTTTTACTCGTTTGGCAAAATTAACCACCAAACCATGGAATTTCATTACTTTTATCTTCGGCATATCCAGAACAGATTTTTTGCAAAGTTCGACGCGTTTATCCAGATCGAAAATTGTATCCTTTCCAGTATGATCTGCAACAGCCAAAATCACTTCATCAAACAGTTCTGCAGCTTTTTTCAGAACATCTACATGACCATTTGTAATGGGATCGAACGTTCCTGCATAAATTGCTCGTTTCATCGTTTTATCCTCTACCCTCAATTCCTTGCTCTTCCCCTATTAAGGGGAAATGTACAGCTTGTCTGGACAAAGGGGTTATATTATTCATTTTCTATCATTTTTCCAATTCATCCACTTCTTTGGGAATGTTTTGTGAAAGATTTTTATGACCTGTTTTTGTAACTAAAATATCATCTTCAATTCGCACTCCGATCTTTTCTTTTGGAATGTAAATACCTGGTTCAACTGTAATTACATTTCCTGCTTCCAGAGCTGTATCACGCGGTCCCACATCATGAGCTGCCATTCCCAGATGATGACCGACGCTGTGCATGTAATATTTGAAGTATTCACTTTTCTCTTTGATCAACTTCAGTCTGAACAGAGCTTCGGTGATCAATTCAACTGTTTTTTTATTCAATTCCTGAAGAGATACACCTGGTTTTATCATTGAAATTATTTCTTTATTCACATTCAAGACTTCCTGGTAAACATCCTTTTGACGCTTGGTAAATTTACCAGAAACTGGAAAAGTTCTGGTTATGTCGGAACTATAACCATTGCAGGCCAAACCAAGATCCATCAGGATCAGATCGTTTTTGCCGATTTTAGAATTATTCTGGCTATAATGCAAAGTGGCAGCATTTACACCGCTGGCAATGATCGGATGGAATCCCAGATGACGAAAACCAGCTTTCTTAGAAGCAAAAAGTAATTCTGCTTCCAATTCATATTCCATCATTCCTGCTTTGGCATTTTTCATTATAGAAGCAATTCCAGCACCCGTTACATCGATAGCTTTCTGCATTTGCTTAATTTCCCATTTATCCTTGATTGCCCGAAGTGGAGAGATCCTCTTCATTGCTTCATCTATCGTTATATTTGGAAAATGTTCTTTTATCTTATTGGCAAAGATCTGCTGTTTGTTGAGCGGTTTGGAAAGATTGGTATTATTTAGATTGATGTAGCATTTTTCCATTCCATTCAAATAGAACTGCATCTTTCTTTCCAGTTCGTCCAGAAAAGAAACAGTTTTAATCCCAGATAATTTTGTTGTTTCTTGTTTAGTTAATTTTTTGCCTTCCCACACTTCCATTTCGGGAATGCCACGCTCGATAAAAAGAGTAGTTTGCAATTTATCTTTTACTTTTCTTTGAACAAATACAGCATCAGGAATTTGCAATCCTGTGCAATAGAGAAAATTGCTGTCCTGCCAAAAATAACTGGGATAGCTGGATTCTGATGCTGCGAAAACAATCAATATCTCATTATTTTCCAGTTGTTTATTCAGTTTATCTCTTCTTTCGCTATACATTTTCAAAATTTATCTCCTTTATCATATAAAATCACCAATTTTCAGATTACCATAAAGCCCGTCGTAACCTGCAGGATCGAACCTGAAATCACCTTTCTGCACTGCCAGAATTCGGTTGATAGTTTTTTGCTCAACTCTTTTGTCAAGCATAACCTGCACGTTTTCAGATTGCCAGAGTGCTATCTCGGAAGGAAATACTTTCATAACCTTATCGAAAACCTTTAAAACTTTTTTGGAACTTACGCTTTTCAGGTTCAACGATTCGGCAATTACTTCGACCAAAGGAATAAGGTGTTTGAAATTACGTCTCAGAGGTACGATCTTCTCTTCCATCAGTTGCCTGCAGCGCTGCTGCACTCCAAGATTCATCTTTTTCCCACAGATCGGACATTGCAGATTTTCAGGAGGATTTTTAATAATTATTTCATGATCGTGTCCTGCTCTATTTGCCCGATGACCTGTTAGAAAATAGCGTCCTTCAGCAGGATTGAATTCGGCAGTGAAATCAACTTTATTCGTTCGTAAAGAATCGATGATGGAAGAGTATTTCTTTTCTTCTACATCAAGAACTGTAAACTCTCTTCCAATTCGATTGAGAGCAGCACTGTGACAATCGCTATTGGAAATGAATGTAAGGTTAGCTAAATCTGGAATATGCTGCAGCATAACAGGATCGGCACTCAAGCCTGTTTCAATGCAATTGATTTTTGGCAGAAAATTCCCATAAAATTCTATCATTTCGGAAAGATTATTCTTACTTCCCAGAATACCGTCCGGCGTCATTACATGGGCAGGAATGATCTCGATGAGTGGATGAACATTCGCAATCTGAAAAAGCTGATCTTCCAATTCAGATTGGAAATTTGAAACAATAAACGGACGACCAATAGTGTTTTTCATTTTCCAATTTTTCATCAAGATCTGCATTTTTTCTATCGATTTGAAATTCGGGAAAAGAATGATGTGATGAGCGATAGTTTTGTTGTTATAATCGGCAAGCTTTGAAGAAAAGATTACTTCCGTTTGCAGCAGAAATCTGCTTTCATCATTTGGAAGGGAAAACAAGCCTTCTTCAACTTCTTCTAATTGCTTTTTCAATTCTTCGGCTCGAGGTGGAAACAGACAATCGCCCGTTCCGAAGACATCGATGCCTTTCAGCTTCATCGTTTGGGAAACAGCTATCAATTCTATTTGTCCCACACCACCGGCATAACCGGAATGGGAATGGAGATCAACGGCTAATTCCATTTATATTTCCTTTTTACTGCCACGGAGTTACCAAGAAACAAAGGACACTATTTATCATTTTATCTCAAATGAATTATTCAATTTTGTCATTGGTGAATTTACACTTTCAACCATTGCGAAGGTCACAACCATTCGCAAGGTTTTATAAGTCCCAAAGGCAGAGCTTGGCGTTACAGGTTGCCAAGTCTCTTTTCAGCTTCCTGTCCCCACTGGCTGTATTTTCCGTATTTATCAATTATTCGTTCGTACATCTGGATCGCTTTGGTCTTCTTGTTCATTTTCAGATAAGCTTCGCCAGCTTTCAATTCAGCAGAAGCAGCCCATTGAGTGAAACTGGGATAATTGTAGCCAACTTTCAGAAACTCTGAAACAGCTTGTTCAAATTCTTCCATACTGAAATAAGATTCTCCGATCCAATACTGTGCTTCCGCTTTCAGTTCTTCATCTTCTATCAAGGTAGTGGAACGGGCAAACATGGCGGCAGCATCGCCAAATTCTCTATCTCGATAATAACAGTAGGCAATATCAAACAGCGTTTCACCTTCCAGTTTTTGATCGCCCCAACGTTCTAAAATGATCTGATATGCAGCGATCGCTTTTTGCCATTCTTCTATGGTTTTGCAAACAAAGGCAAAATTCCTGGCTGCATCAAATGCTAAGCTGCCTTTTTCATCATTTTTGATGACCTGGAAATAATGATCGAGAGCTTCTTCATATTCTTCCTGGGAAAACTTGATCGTTCCCAATTTTAGATTAGCTTTGTTACTCATTTCTTTGTCGATGGAATTGGCAACTGTGCTGAAATCTGATTCCGCTTCTTCTGTATTGTTTTGTTCCAAACGCACCAATCCCCGCCAGAAATATGCTTTGATCCTGGTGGAATTATTCACTTTTTTCCCATTTATAAGACTGGAAAAAATCTTGATCGCTTTCTTTTTATCCAGATCGATGTGATAAATTCCACGATTCAATTCAATTTCATTAATATCTTGTTCGGAAAGTAATTTTTTGAAGGTTTTGGTAAGTCTTTCTGCTTTGGGTCGATTTTCAATTCTATACAGAGAGATAATATTTTCCAAGGCAATTCTACGCATTCCTTTGAAGCTGGAAAAGTTTTCTCCCAGCTTATTTACAATAACTTTGTAATTTTTGGCAGCTTCCAGAAACTCCTCTTGAATGAAAGCAATTTGACCCAGAATTTTATAATTTTCCAGGTCGTTTTTATTACGATCTATCAACTCGCCAAAAGTGTATTTTGCCATTTCATATTCACCAGAATCATATTGCAGATGACCAAGACGAGAAAGGGTTTCATAATCTTTGTTGACGATTCTCATAAGTGAATATTTTCCATTTTCCACATCACCGGAAATCAGGTAATCTTCCGCCAGCTGTTTCCAGTAAACATCATTCTGATATTCTTCGGGCAGTTTCTTCATATATTTGATCGCTTTGGTGTATTCTCCCATCGAACGTAAAATGTTGCAGAAATAATTTATCACAGTTTCAAACCCATTGAAATAGCCGGCATTATTTATCAGAAAAGCCAGTTTATCTCGAGCTTCAGTGGTATTTCCGGTTTCATTAAGAGTTACTGCATAATGAAAATAGATAAGCGGTTTTTTCATATCGATGTAAGAATCGGCGATTCGGTAATTTCGCAGAGCCTGATCATGAAGATCACGATTGAAATAGTCTTCTGCCAAAGTAACTTTAGCGGCAAAAAATCCTTCTTTCGGAACTGTGCCATCATCTTGCAAAAGTGCTGCATAAGTGGCTGCACGAGAATGGTCTTTTAAATTTTTGTAATAACTATAAAGTTCAAATCTAAACTCGTTCACGCTTTCCCCATTAGGGAAATTATGAATATAATCATCAAGTTGCATTATCAAATCAGAAGTAACTTCCTGCTCCTCGATCAGAGCTTTTTTCAGGTTCAATTCTGCAATCCAACTTGCGTGTTGCTGCCTGTCCAGATGCATCATTTGATCCTGCAATTCTACCAGGTTTCGCTGCACCAGGTGATTTTTGGATTCCGCCTGATATTTTTCCGTAAGTTTTAGAAGCAGTTTAGCTTTGGTATAAATTGATTTGTAACTGTTTTCATCTTCCAGAATCTGCATTGCCAGATCGTAATTTTTCAGGTCATCGGACAAAATTGTAACCAGCTCAGATTTTAATTTTGCTTTATCATTATTTTCGGTATATTGGAAAATACTCTGAATAAGCTTATCAAAAGCTGTTTCATAATCCTGCTGTTTAAATTTATTTATGTAGGCAATTTTGCTTTTTATTGTTTCTCCAAATTCTTTATCTGAAATACTCTCCAGATCGATCTGCAGCAGCATTTCCAAGGCCTTTTCATTTTCATCCAGATTTTCCAGGCAAAGTGAAGCTTTGTAAAGTGCTTCATTCAAAATATCAGAAGGAGCATAACTGGTTATTATGCGACTATAAAATTTTTCTGCCTTGGAAAAATCAGCCAGTTGTTCGTAATAAATATCTCCCAGCTGCATCAAGATCTTGTTTTTTTCGGCAAAAGGTGAATTCAAAAGATTTTGATAGATTGAAATCGCGGAGGTCAATTTTCCTTCTTTCAAAGATAATTTCGCTTGCAGCATTTCACTTCTATAAAGATTTTCATCACTGGGGTTTATCTCTTTTGCATTAGAAATAAACTCTTCAGCTTTTTCCACATTGTTCTGCATCAGATAAGCTTCAGCGATCAAAAGCAGATACTCCGATTTGCGAGGACTTTCCCTGAAAACTTTCTTGAATTCCGCAAAGTCATCAATCACTTGATTCGCATTATTCAACTTCAATTTTGTATTGGAATAGAGAATAATATAATTATCTAAATGTGCTGAATTACTGAATTTTTCAATTAAATTTTTCAATTCCTGGTTTGCTTTAAAATAATTTTCCAGATCGATGTAATATTTTGCCAGTTTCAGTCGTAAAGTTTCTTCGTATAAACGAGGGACATCTTCTTTCATTTTTTCTGCCAGAAGATTCGCTGCAGATGTTTTCCCTGCAGATTTTTCCTTCAAATCCACTTCCAGTTCCACTGCTTTCCAGGCAGCATTCTGATTGGGAAATTCTGTAAATAAGCGATTTAATAATTTCTGCCCTTCATCAGCAAGATTGGATGCAAAATATATTTTTGCCAATATCAATAAAACATCCGGCAGATATTCGCTGTCAGCATATTCTTTTAGAAAACGCTGTCCTTTTTCGATCGCTCTGCCATATTCCTGCAAATCGAAAAGAGCTGTGAGATATAAACTTAAAGCCTGCTTTGTAAAATCGGAAAGCGGATATTTGATCAGCATTTCTTCGCTGTTCAAGATCACATCATCATATTTTTTCTGCAAAAGCTGTACTTCTATCAAATTGAATATCACTTCATCTCGAAAAGAATTATTGGGAAATCCTTCCGTAATTTTTTTGAAAGAATTTTCTGCTAAAGAGTATTGACCTCGCTCAAAGTAGCTTTTTCCGATATAAAAAATTGCTTCCTGTGCCCTATCGGAAGTAGGAGAATAAGCTACCACTTTTTCAAATTCACTTATCGCTTCTTCGTAAAGCTGATCATTAAAAAGATCTTTTCCAAAATCCAGGTCGGCCCAAAGTGAAATGCTGCCTAATAGTATGAATAACAAAATTATATTTTTCATTTTACCTCCAGAGAATCAACTTGCATTGCAATCGTTCTCTATTCAATTTTCAATAGTTTTTTGTTATTAAAGTATGTCAACTTTCAAATATATTGAATAGAAAAAACATTTTCGCCATATTGAGGTTTTTATAGCTTTTCATCCGATATATCTCGTGGAAATTCTAGCATATTTACTTCTCGATCTAAAATTGAGAGATTCTTCATAATAACGGAGAATTTTAAAATTTTTCGAGATCTTGAAAAAAATTGAAAAAAGTCTTTTGCTTGACTTCCAGACAGCAAAAATATTTACAAAATAAAAAAAATTTTGGAGATTTTGTGTTTCTTATCGTTTTATTGATATTGGCTGGCGTAGCTGCAGGTTTCATAAATACATTAGCTGGTGGCGGTTCCACTTTGGTTCTGCCAATTCTTATATTGATCGGTTTACCATCTCCGGTAGCAAATGCCACAAATCGAGTAGCTATTTTGTTGCAGAATATAACTGGAACAGCTCGTTTCCATAAACATGGAAAACTTGATGTAAAACCAGTAATTCATATCACGATAGCAGCTTCGCTGGGAGCGATTGTTGGTTCATTTTTTGCTGTAAAACTCAATTCTGCAGTTTTCGATAAAATACTGGGAGTTGTGTTTATTTTCATCCTGATAATGGTGATAAAACCCAAACAGAAAAGATCTTATGCCAAAACTCTTCCGAAGTGGCTGGAGTTTGTAATTTTCCTGGCAGTTGGTTTTTATGGTGGTTTTATTCAGGTTGGAATTGGTTTTATACTTCTGGGCACATTGAACCTGATTGAGAATTTCAGTCTGGTAAGAGCAAATGCAGTAAAAGTTTTCATCGTGATGTGTTATACGATATTTGCTGTTATCGTTTTCGCAATTTCAGATAAGATAATCTGGTTGTATGGTCTAATTCTTGCGATTGGCAACATAATCGGAGCCTGGATTGGAGTTCATGCAGCAGTAAAACGCGGAGATAAAATCGTGAAAATAGTTTTGGCTACTGCTATCTGCATTGCTTGTCTAAAATTATTTGGAGTTTTCACACTGATCGGGTTATAGCATGATCTATCTTTTTCTCAGCATCATAGCATCTGCACTCATCGGAAATCTGATCTATCTTTATCAAAAAGACAAGAATCTGCAAATTTTGCAGGTATTCCTGGGAAATTATTTTTTAGCTTCCATTTTCAGTTATTTTTCCAATACCACAAACTTTTCTGATGTCCGATCTTTAGATGTTCTTTTAGGTTGCATTGCAGGTTTTCTTTTCCTGGCAAATTTCATTGTTTACCAGAAAAACATAAAAGTCAATGGACTCTCATTGAGTGTTGGTGTGATGCGGATTTCCCTGATTATCCCAACACTACTTTCTATAATTGTTTTCACTGAGAATATTTTATTAATAAATTATATCGGAATTGCCGTTATCTTGTTTTCATTTACCTTCCGAACCGAAACCAGGAATTTCCATAATTTATTTTGGATATTGTTTTTATTTTTCATCACAGGAATCACTGATTCCATGCTTAAGATCTATGATTCGATCGGACTTCCACAAGATGGAGCATTTGTATTTTTCCTGTTTGGGTCAGCTTTTATTTTTAACTTGATCTGGATTGGAGTTCAAAAACGAAAGATTATCTGGAAATATTTTTTATGGGGAATGCTATTGGGAATTCCCAACCAGCTTACAACAAGGTTCTTTCTGGACAGCCTGCAAACTGTGAAAGCCGCAATTGCTTATCCGCTGCTTGCTTCCAGCGTTGTGGTCATCACGATCCTGTGCGATATTTTTATCTGGAAAATGAGATTCAGCCTTCGCCAGAGAATTGCATTTGCGTTTCTGGTAGTGGGAATTGTTCTGTTAAATATCAGGATGTAACCCAAGTTTCGGCAAAATGCCTCTAAGTCCTTATTTTGCAAGGGCGGCTTTTTAGTTTGGGCACTACATTCTTACTTTCACATCATGATATTTCCGGTTAAATTTGAACTTGAGATTTAATTTCTGATATATTTCA
>JAIPJH010000044.1 GCA_021734245.1 Candidatus Cloacimonadota bacterium
TGGATAGGCAACAGATACGGAACTGATATTGAAACTGGATTCAAAGAAACTCTCAAAGAAGCTGTATCTTCCGGTTATACCAGAGAGATGCTGGCAGATAAGCTCAAAGAGCAGTTTCAGCATCTGGGTGAGAAATCGGCTCATTATTGGCAGGGATTAGCAGAGCATACAGCTCTCAGAGTGCGAGAATTTGGCAGGCTGGAAGGCTACAGAAAAGCTGGAGCTGTTGGATATCGATTAGTAGTTGTCTTGGATGATCGAACTTCTGAGATTTGTCGGGCATTGGCTGCTCAGGATAAAGTTTATCCGCTGGATAATGCGATTGAAACTATGGAGCAGCTTATGAATATCGATACTCAAAAACATTCATTGGAAACAGTTAGAGAAATGACAAAGGAAATTGCGCCTTGGGTATCGGACAAGCAGGTTGAGTATGATCCGCATGGGAAAGCGATTGGAGTTTCCGGAAATCATACTCCGTTTCCGCCATTTCATTGGAAGTGCAGGACGACTACGGAGATTGTGTATTAGGATCGTAGATTTCCAACTTACATCCACAATTTTTACATCTTACAGTTGTTAAATAAGCAGAAGATGTCGGGAAAGCATGGATTTTATTAGCGTTATCGAAAAGAACTAATTTTACTGCCTCAGATTGTCCTGCTTTGATGCCATGAATATATTCATCACCAGTCGGTTTAGCAAAACACAATACCAGATTTTTTTTGCGCTGATTATCAATTTCTAAACTACCAGAAACATATGCTAAATAATGATAATGCTCATAAATATCATAATCAGATTGATTTTCAAAATCATCTTTTTTAAATACAGTATTGATATTATAACTGCCAGAATTATTATAGTGTTTCTCAAATTTACCCAGTAAATAATTATTATTAAAACTACTTGTGAGATTCACTAATTGTGGGTCAACAGCATTTGTTGTCATAGATTGTCGGCATTTTCTACAATAATATTCACTCATAATAGAACTCCTTACTATAATATAAACTCATTAAGCTCTTTCCTAACGGTTCTCCAGTTTGGATAGTATTCATCCATTAATTCGTTGAAGCGATCAGAGTGTGTTCTTTCTAATATATGAATAATTTCATGCAGGACAATATAATCAAGGCAATGTCTTGGCTTTTTTATCAATTCAAGATTGAGCCATATTCGTTTTGCATTGGCATTACAAGTGCCCCACTTGGTTTTCATAATTTTAACACCCCAGTCGCTAACTGAAATATTTAGTTTATTCTCCCATTTTTTTATCAAAGGTGGAATTGCATTCTTCAATTCAGATCTGTACCAGCTATACAAAGCATTTTTTCTAATAGCAAGATTTGAATTTTCTCTGACAAATAAATCAATATATTTCTTATTTCTAATAACAACCTTATTGGGTAAAGGGGCTTTTTGATAAATCACATTTAAGATATGCCTTTTACCCCAGAAATAATGATTTTCACCAGAAACAAATCTTCTAAAACTTTGACGATCTTGGTTTTCTAGTTCTTTTAACTTCTTTTTAATCCAGGTCATCTTCGATATAATAAAAAGCCTCAGAGAATCATTATCAACATGGATTGGCACAGAAACTTTAATCCTACCATTTGGAGGATAAACCGTAAGATGTATGTTTTTAATATCCTTTCTGATGACATCAATTGATAAATCTGATACTAAAATAGTTTCCATTAGTATTCAGCTTGCTCCTTAACGATATTGTAAAGCTTATTAGCTAATTCAACATCAGGTAACATTTTCTTAACAGCATACTTTACTGCACGTTCTTTAATTGGATTTCCTCGCCAATTATCTCTAATTGATGCTCTTATTGATTCATCAAGCTTAATGGCTAAATCTTCATTTTGATTTAAGTTATCATACAACGATCTCAAGGCTTGTGATTTGATCATCTCAGGATAATGATTCTGACTTCCATTTTTAATAGCAGAAGCAAGTTTTGTTATTCTATCGAGATATTCTGCATATTGTATAGCTTGCTCTCTTCTTAGTTTTATGAGTTCTTCTAAAAGCGTAGACATTTTATCAAAGTATGCTGGATTAGTTGGCATTTCATCAATGATTATTTTTCTCATGTTATTTTCAATTGTCTCTGCAGAAGCTTCCTTGTTTCCTTTTATCCCTTTGGGCATAACTTCGAAAATATCTTTTCCATTATTAATGATTAAATCAATGAGAGTCATACCCATAAAATCTGACAATACCACGCTATCATCTGCTGATATATACATATCAATTAAGTGTCGCATAGCAGGCTCATATGCTTTGATATCAATATAATCTGAGCTTATAATTTTAATCTCATCTCGTAGTGAAGTGTAGTGACTAACATCTTTTTTAATTCGAATAATTTCTTCTTCTGTATAGCCAGCTTCTTCCATCTCATTTGCAATACTTGCATAAGATCTAATCAGAGAAGCAACAAGTTTGTAAAATAGCTGCCTTTTCTTCTCATTTTTCGATAGTTTTTCTTGAGTGTCTCCACAGAAATATCTTGCATAAGCATTAAGGTCTCTTGGGTATTCTACTGGTTCACAAACAGCAATTACAGCATCCAATGACTCATCAAGCCTTTTAACAGAATCTTCTAATCTATTTTGAAGAAGTCCTGCAACATCTTCTTTATCATAGTTGTCGAATGCTTCTGCAGTGTAATCATCTACAGCTTTTTCAAGGCTATTAAACAAATCTTTATAATCTATTATATATCCATATTCTTTGCTTTCACCATCCAATCGATTAACTCTGCAAATTGCTTGGAATAAACCATGATCCTGCATTTTCTTATCGAGATAAAGATATGTTGCACTTGGAGCGTCGAAGCCAGTAAGAAGTTTATCTACAACAATAAGAAGCTTCATCTGCCCGGGTTCTTTTACAAATTTCTTTTTAACTTCTTTTTCAAATTCCTCTGTGGTTTCACCATTCAGCATTTTCTGATAAATTTCATATTTATACAATCTCTCAGATAATTGCCCCGTACCTGTTGTTTCCCCTTTAGTGTCTGTAATACTGGGCACATAAGAAGTTACAATTGCACATTTTTTGAATCCATGCTTCAAGAAAAGCTCATATAGTTTACAGGCTTGATATATACTGCCAGAAACCAACATAGCATTTCCAGTCCCATCTGAGAGTCTATCTTTTATGGAAAAATCAAAGATTATGTCTCCGACAATCTTCTCGAGACGATCCTGACAACTTAGGATTCTTTGCATTGTTCCCCAACGCTTCTTTAACTGAATCTTTGCATTTTCGGTTAAACCTTTAGTGTTGGCATCGAACCATTGATCGATCTTATGCTGATTATTGATTCTTTGATCAATATCCCTTGCTTCATATCTTAAATCTAATATCACCTTATCTTCAACAGCTTCATTGAATTTATAAGTATGAATATAGCTACCAAACACTTCGATGCTTTTTTGCTTATCCTTCTTAAGAAGAGGAGTTCCAGTAAAACCAATAAACATGGCATTAGGTAGTATTGTTTTCATAGCTTTGTGTAATTCACCGGAATGAGTTCTGTGACATTCATCTACAAACACATAAATATCACCTTTAGGTTTGAAATCAGGAGTTTTTGCCAATAACTCTTTTATATAATCTGCAACTACTTCATCTTCTTCATGGACTCCGAATTTGTGTATTAAAGAGCATATGGCAGATGGAGAAGCTTGGTTCAATTTTTCCAGTAAGTCTTTTCCACTTATAGCTTTCGCCAGTTCTCTTCCAGCATTATTGAAGTTTAATTCGATCTGCTCATCTAATTCTGTTCTATCGGTAATAATAAGTACTCTTGAATTAGTTTTATTTAGCAAAATCCAATTAGCAAGGAAAAGCATAATTATACTTTTTCCACTTCCCTGAGAATGCCAGATAATTCCATCTTCTCGTTTAGCAATTCGATCTTGTGAAGCTTTCATTGCAAAATATTGATTATGACGGCTAATCTTTTTTGTTCCAGCATCATATATGATAAAATCATGAATCAATTCCAGTAATCTATCTTTGCTGCATAACTCTTTCAAATGATCGTAAAGCTTATCATCAAAATCCTGTCTTTTCCATTCCAAATAATATTTCTGGGGAGTTTCGATCACACCATATCTTAGACCTTGAGATTCATTCCCTGCCATAATTAACTGGATAGTTGTAAAAAAAGGCATTATGTATTCTGGAGATTGATTATCAAGATTTTGTCTTATACCTTCTTCAACAAATACTTTGCTGCGTTTTAACTCGATAACTCCTAAAGCAATACCATTCACATATAGAACGATATCAGGTCTTTTATTATGTTTGCCAATGATGGTGACTTCTTCTGCAATTGCAAAATGGTTACTCCTGAAATTATCCCAATCGATTAGGTAAACTGTTTGGAAGTGATCTCCTACTTCTTCTTTAACTTTAACTCCATACTTCAGAAGGTTATAAATCTCTTGATTTGCTGTATATAAACCCTTTGCTAAATTATTGGACTCACTTTTGATTTTTTTGATCGCTTTTCCGATAAGTTTTTCTGAATAAGATTTTGATTTAAGATAATCTGTAAGTAATTCAATTTCAATGTTACTATTATCCCTGTCTCTCCAATCTCCCAAATAATCATAACCAAGCTCATTTTTAAAAAGCTGGATTACTTTTATCTGTGTATCAATTTCAGGAGCTCCAACTGTACCCATAATAACCCCTATTAGTAGTCAAAAAGTTCAAAACACTTATTTAATGCATTTTCTATGCTCTTAGCTGCGAAAATATCTCTTTCTAATTTAGGTTTCCATTCTTCAATATTATTTATATATCCAATTATATTAACTACATTTATAACAGTATTTTTACTCTTAAGATCAATAATAGCGCTATCCACAGTTGCTAAAAGTTCTAAATAATCATTTCTGTTTTTCTTAAATTGCAGAAGCCAATTAAGTGAGTCTTGATCATACCATTTGAGGAAATAAGATTCAGCTTCATTGAAATTACTTCCAGAAATAAAACCTGCAAATTTATCTCTTTTATGTTTTACCATATAACTCTTTTGAAGAGCAATTCTTTCCGAACCTTCGTATTTAGTCTTTGGATTGTATGGCCCTGCGGCTTTCTTTACATAGTCTTCTATCTTACCATCAGTATGTCGATGAAACAAATATGAGAGTTTTGTATATCGTTTCCTACCCAAAGGAAAGTCTTCTGATCCGAAGTAGTGAGATAGAACAGAAATTAAAACTGCTTCGTTTATTGCTTTATTATGCTTTGGTTTAGAAATCAATCTAATCTGTCCAGTTAGTAGCTTCTGCATCATACCTTGTTTAATAAATTTGTATTTAGATAGTTTTCTTTCTAATTGATAAATTTCTGAATCCATATCATATAGTATTTCAGCGATTGCTTTTTGTTCTTTTAAAGATTCTGGAAAAAACAATTCCATATCTCTGAAACTTTTTAATGAAATAACATATCTTTTTCCACTTCCTTCGCATTTAACATTAGCTTGTTTTAAAAATGAACTTGTTTTAAACATATATAAACTAAACAAAATATTAAATTTTTTGATTAATCTTATTCTATTGATATGATAACTATATACAACATCTTCCATATTTTCCATAGAAATAGCAGTTACTCCGATATCATTTTGAAGCTCAGATGATGGAGTAATAAATATATCTCCTTTTAATACGTTACACTGAGCTATCTTAGTAGATTTTGCTGTTACTAAATGATTCATTTGAGATCTATATATATAATTATTCTTATGTACGTCTAAAAAGTTTAGCAAAGTTATTGGTAACTCTTTCTCATTTGTCTTCTTATCAACACCTGCACCAGAAATTGTTGCAATATCTCCAAGCTTTTCAGTTGTCCATTCACTATCAAATCCATCTAATCTTCTTCGTCCAGTCAGTATATCCTGCATCATTCCCTTTTTAATCATCTTTTTCTTTTCAATCAATTTATCTAAGGAAGTAATTAATTGATCGATGTTAGATAGAATTTCTATAATGGATCTTTGCTCCATTTCATTTGGCAGAATTATAGGTGTATTTCGTATTGACGATAATCCCAGATTATTAATTGTCGATCCGGTTAACTCATTATTAAAAAAGTCAGAAACATGTGAAGTTTGCAAAAAATAATATAAATATTTATTCTCTATTTTATTATTTACATTTATGTATGCTATACTTTTTCCTAAGATTACTTTTTCATCATTGTAAAAAGCAATGTTACCGATAGTTCCATTAATAGAAAGAAGAATGGTTCTTTTGGTTAAATCTCTTTTATATTTATAAAACTCATTTTTGGTCGTTCTTTTTGTAAATTCATCATATACTATTTTACCTTTTTTTAGATTATTCCCATTTATAAATAAATAATCTCCTGTATTGATATAGTATGGTACTGAATGGATTCCGTCCCCTATTTTTGTTGTTAAGTCCTCTAAAAGTTGAACTTCCCATTCCTGAGGAATCATTCCTATTTCAGTTTGCTTAAAACCTTGAGGAACATTTTTTCTTACCATTTGAACCCCATTTTTTTTAAATGAGAGTTTACTTTTTTTGTTAGAGTTTTCACCTCATTTTCCAGCTCAGGTAAAGTAGTTTCATAACGTGTGTAGAGTTCTTTCATTCTTCTGGAAAGAAAGCTGGAAAGTCTCTCCATCTCTTCATTTACAGCATAGTTTAAAGCAGTCATCCATTTATCATTTATCACAATATCTTTAATTTCATCAACAGAAAGATCCCTGTATTTCTTTAAAGTCATTTCATAAAGTTTCTGTTCTTTTTCTTTGATTGCTTTTTTTGTTTTAGATTCTTTTTCTAAAAGTACAGCATATTGAAGCAAAATCTCGAGTTCTTCTTCAAAACCAGATTCTGTTTTATATTTCTTTATAGTAGCATTTAAAGCTGTTTTTGTAATTTTATCTTTTGGTCTGCACTCATCAAAAACATCTTCTTCTCCAGCATTTTCTTCTTCCAATTGAAGCTTCTGATTGTTAAGTTCTTCTAACTCATCTTGAAGTAAATCAATTTCGTCTTTCTGCTCTTTGAAATATCGATTATGCATGTAAGAATCTGGAATTAATTCACAGATATATCTGGTTACTTTTTTGCTGATTTTAACTGGTTCTAATACGATTTTCCAACCAATATAAACAAGGAAGTAAACATCATCTTGCATAGTATCATGCCAGTAGTCCATAAGCGATTGATAAACATCATATTTATCAATTAGTGGAAGCTCTGAGAATTTTACAAGAATATCATCTGCAAGTAGTTTTAATAAATCCTTTGGATGGTCATTGTCTGAGATGTTAGACAAAGTATCTTCATTATTCTTTCTCCAGTTTGCAAAGCAATTATCTACTTCTAAAGCATATTTAGTGAAATCAGGATGACTATATAGCTCAAGCTTCAGTCTTTCCACATTGATGTTCAATTGCTTGTATCCAGCATTTTGTGCAAATTCGCTAAAGAGTGTTTTTCTTAGTGTTGGAAAAACTTTCCAAAAGTGTTCTAAATCATCAATATCAGCTTTTGGTATTCCACCTTTTAAATGAGCCAAAATGTCTTGGATATCTTCATCTTCTTGAGTATCGATATATCTGGGAATATTTAAGTTGAACTCATTACTTTCAATCTCATCAATTCCTATCATTCTTGAGTATTTGGTGATTTCAAGCCTTTGATTAAATGTATCAACTATCTTTCTAATGTCTTGTTCACGAAGACGATTTTTATTGCCGTCTTTCATGAAACCTTTGCTCGCATCAATCATAAAAATGCCTTTTCGAGCATGAGCATTTTCTTTATCGAGGACGATAATACAAGCTGGTATTCCAGTTCCAAAAAAGAGATTTGTTGGTAGACCAATAATGCCTTTAATCAACCCTCTCCTGATAAGGTTTTCTCTGATTCTTGCTTCTGCATTACCTCTGAAGAGAACGCCATGAGGTAATACAACAGCTCCTTTTCCATCATTTTTCAATGAAGCCAGAATATGTAAGAGAAACGCATAATCACCATTTTTTGCAGGTGGTATTCCAAACTCGAAACGGTTGTATTTGTCTTCGGAAGGGATGATCCCATTACTCCAAGATTTTGTTGAAAATGGTGGATTAGCAACAACGAAATCAAATCTCTTTAAACCATCCCTATCATTAAGGAATTGAGGATTGGTAATTGTGTCGGCATTTTTAATTTCAGCATATGGATCGCCATGCAGGATCATATTCATTTTAGCTAAACCTGCAGTTGTATTGTCTTTTTCCTGACCAAAAATTGAAAGACCATTAGCTGCTTCATCAGCAGCTTTAAGTAACAATGAACCGCTTCCACAGGTCGGATCATAAACAGTTTTCGTTTGATGTGTAGTTCTTTTAATCCCTATAATTTTAGCAATAACTCTCGAGACTTCTGCAGGAGTATAAAACTGTCCTTTGCTTTTTCCAGATTCAGTAGCAAAATGACGCATTAAGTATTCATAAGCATCACCAAGTATATCATCACCTTCAGCAGTGTTTTTACCAAAATCTAAAGCAGGGTTTTCGAAGATTGAAACAAGCTTAGTTAACCTGTCTATCATTTCTTTGCCTTTACCAAGTTTATTTTCATCGGCAAAGTCAGTTGCTTTAATTACATCGAGTTGATTAGATTCAGCAAGTTTAGCAATAATCTGATTTAGCCCTTCTCCAATATCTTTGTTATTTTTTAACTTAACTAAATCATGAAAGCTACCACCAGTGGGAACCAATATTATCGCATCATCTTTTTTATAATATTTATCAGTTACATATTTTAGGAAAAGTAAGATTAAAACGTAATCTTTGTATTGTGATGCATCCATACTTCCTCGTAATTCATCACAACTTTTCCATAATGAGCTGTATAACTCAGTCTTCTTTATTGCCATGTTCTCCCCGAGTTTTTTTATTTCATTAATTATCCATCAAGTGATACCGTCAATGATATTCTGTGTCACCTGAGGATAACTCGATTTACTTTATACTGTTACGTAATCTTAATACTCCCAAGAGAAGTATTAATTATCAGAATCAAGGGTATAAAAAACTTTCTGCTCAACTGGATTGGAGCAAGATTAAATTCTGTATAAAAAAGAATTTAACTGCAGATGCTGCGTAGGACGTATCAACATCCTTCGAGGTCTTATCATAGCTGGCTTCCGCAGAATCGTAGTCTATGAACCAACCTTAAGTTAATGTGAAAGAAGAGGAGATCGTTTCTTCATAAACTCAGAAACCGTCTCTTGGAAAAGGTGAAAGAGAGATCGTTTGTTAATAAGAGATTCAGGAAGAATAAAACAAGCCGACTCTTAGAAGGAGATCGTTTCTCGATAATCGAGAAGCCGACTCCGAAACCGTGAAATTAATTGACACATGAAAAGATTATAAGTTTTTAGAAAATGAGAGAGAAAGGAGTTCATATGCATAAGAGAATAATGCATGGTAACATAACAAGATCAAACCATCCAGATAAAACAAAAATAATGTAAGCCTATATTTAATAATTAAATATCGTACTTCTGAACTGTACATATTGGAGATGAAATGTTTATAGACCTAATAAATAATTTAACGTTGATTTTGACATTAGCCGTTCTTTATGCTGTGTTTTCGAAATATATTTCAGATGAAAGATTTCGGGGAAAATTGATATTCGGCGGATTATTTGGAATTATTGCATTATTTGGAATGATGAATCCTTATACATTTGCAGAAGGTATAGTATTTGACGGGCGTTCAGTGATCATAAGTATATCTGCATTAATGGGTGGTCCTATTACTGCGGGAGTATCAGCTCTAATTGCTATAATGTATAGAATCTGGTTAGGAGGTGCTGGTGCTATAACAGGAACGATCGTAATTTTAACCTCTGCCCTAATTGGTTTGATTTTTCGTTTTTTAAACAGAGCTGATAAGATACAATTGAACATTATTTCAATTACTGTAATGGGTTTTATAGTTCATTTAGCAATGCTTACAGAAATGTTAACATTACCTGCTGGTCTTGGTTATGAAGTAATAGTAAGGATTGCTGCGCCAGTATTGGTTTTATTTACACTTTCAACAACACTGCTTGGAATGATAATTCTTGATCAGAAAAATAAAAATAAGGCCGTATCGGAAAGAAAAAAAAATGAAGCTGCCTTAAAACAAAGCGAGCGAAAATTCAGAGAATTATTTGAAAATTCACCTGTTGCTATATCGATGACAGGCATAGACGGTTCTATAAACGTGAATGAAGCTTTTTGTAAGATGCTGGGATATAGTGAACAGGAATTAAAAGGAATAAAATGGGAAGACATATCACATCCTGATGAAATAGCAGAAACAAAGGGAATAATAAACTCATTATTGAATTGTGAAATTAACAAAGCAAACTTTGAAAAGAAATATATAGATAAGAACGGAAATATAGTTTGGGCTTCTGTTTCTACTTATTTACAAAAAGATATGAATGAGATAAATCAATATTTTATAACTGTTGTAAATGATATAACCGAAAGAAAAAGCGCAGAGATTGCCTTGCAAGAAAGTGAAGCAACAATCAGAAAGAAACTGAATTCAATAATGGAACCAGAAGGTGATATTGAAGACCTGGAATTATCGGATATAGTTGATATAGAATTACTTCAATCCATGATGGATGACTTTTACAGATTAACAGGGATGCTGGGTGCTGTGTTAGATATAAACGGCAAAGTTTTAGTAGCTGTTGGCTGGCAGGATATATGTACAAAATTCCATAGATGCAATCCTGAAACTTTGAAGAATTGTATTGAAAGTGATACAATACTTACAAGCGGAGTAGAGATAGGAACATTTAAAGCTTATCGATGCAAAAACAACATGTGGGATATGGTAACACCTATAATTGTGGGTGGAAAGCATATGGGTAATGTCTTTATTGGTCAATATCTTCATGATGACGAAGAACCAGACGATGATCTATTCCGCCAGCAGGCTGAAAAATATGGATTTGATGAAAAAAATTATATAGAAGCCTTATACAAAGTACCACGATTTAGTAAGGAAGATATTGATTCGGGAATGAAGTTTTACTCAAAATTGGCAGGAGTGATCTCATCTCTTAGTTATGCTACAATAAAACAATCTAAATTACTTGCATTGCATAAACAAACTGAACAGGCAGTGAAAAAGAGTGAAACTAAACTCAGAACAATTCTAAAAACAGCTCTCAATGGTTTTTGGATAGTTAATATGCAAGGTGATTTCGTAGAAGTAAATGATGCTTACTGCCAGATGAGTGGTTACGATAAAGATGAATTATTGACCATGAATATTAGTGATGTGGAGGCTTCTGAATCTCGAGAAGACATCAAAAACCATATAAACAGAATATTAGAAAATGGTTCTGATCGCTTTAAAACAAGACATCGCAGAAAAGACGGTACAGAGTATTATGTAGAAATAAATATTCAACATCAACCGTTCGATGGAGGGCAGTTTGTTTGTTTCCTGGAAGACATCACCAAGCGCATGCAGGCGGAAGAAAGAATCATCGAATCAGAAAAGCGATACCGATCCCTCTTTGAGAACATGAATGCCGGATTTGTGCTTTTCGAAGTTATTCAGAACGATCAAGGTGATCCAATAGATTTATTAATTGTAACTGCCAACCAAGGTTTTAAAAAAACAACGGGTTTGAACTTAAAAGATGCAGCCGGGTGCAAACTTACTAAAGTTTTACCTGGTATAGAAAAGGATGAAGCTGATTGGATAGGAACTTATTCAAAGGTTGCACTTACTGGAAAATCAGTTCAGTTTGAACAGGGCTCAGAATTGTTAGGGTATTATTATTCAGTTTCTGCCTTCCAAGCTGCAGCAAATCAATGTGCTGTAACTTTTTTGGATATTACAGAACGAAAAAAGGCAGAAGAAGCACTTAAAAAAAGTGAAAATCGTTTAAATCGTGCTCTTGAAAATATCCCTGATGTAGTGGTGATATACGATAAGGAATTAAAAATACAATTCATCAATGAAGCCACAACTAGACTCACTGGAAGACCAGTGTCTGATTTTATAGGAAAACTGGAAGAAGAGGTCTGGCCTCCAGAAGTTTACAATGTCTATGTACCAATGCTTCAGGAATCGTTCAATACAGGGAATTTAAAAGTTCTGGATACTGATCTAAGCCTTCCAAACGGTGATATACTTAATCTAAGAATCACGTGCGTACCACTTTTTGATGAGTATGGTGATGTCATTGAGGTTATGGGTGTAACGAACAACTATACTGATAGGAAAAAGGCAGAAGAAGCCTTACGTAAAAGTGAAGAACGATTCAGGATTGCACAGGAATTTTCTCCTGATGGATTCACTATTCTCCACCCATTGCGAAATGAAAAAAATGAAATCGTTGATTTTATCTGGATTTTCGAGAATCAGACAATTGCAGAAATTAATGGAACTGAACCTAAAGATATAATTGGCAAACGTCTACTCGATCTATTCCCTTCTCATAAAGATACAATCCTATTTGAAACATATAAAGATGTAGCTAATACAGGAAAATCAAAAATACTGGAAGATATTTATGCAGATGAAATACTTTCGGTAGAAACATGGCTCCGCCTGGTTGTTGTACCAATGGGAGTAGATATAGCTATTTTGGCACAGGATATAAGTGAGCGAAAGCAGACAGAAGAACTCATAAGAGAAAGTGCAGAACGTGTAAAAATGCAGCGTAATCTTATTGCAAAACTATCATTTGAAGATGCACTTGTAAACAAACCTGTCGATGAGGCATTAAAAATATTAACTACACAACTTGCTAAAATTTTGAAAGTTGAAAGGACTAGTGTCTGGCTGTTGACTGATAATGATAAATTATTAAAACGCAAAATGTTATTTGATACTGCTTCTGGTTTTGATTCACAAATAGAAGTATTGGATACAGCTGAATTCCCATCCTATTTTGAAGCACTATATAAAGACAGCCAGATTGATGCCGATGATGCACAGAACGATCCACGCACAAAGGAATTAAATGAGAGTTATTTTATACCACTCCAAATAAGTTCTATGCTTGATTCTGCCATTCATCACGATGGACGAATAATTGGCGTTTTATCTGCTGAACATAGAGGTCCGAAGCGTAAATGGCATGTTGATGAAGAATCGCTGGCTAGCTCTCTTACAAACCTTATATCACAGTTATTTGTGAATGCTGAACGTAAAAAGATAGAACAAGAAATCCAGAAACTGAATGCTGAACTTGAGCAGCGAGTAATAGACAGGACCAAACAACTTGAAAATGCAAATAAAGAGTTAGAAGCATTCAGTTACTCAGTATCTCACGATTTACGAGCGCCATTGAGAGCAATAGACGGATTTACAAGAATTTTAGTAGATGATTATGGGAAAAATTTTGATGAAGAAGGAAAGAGAATAGCATCTGTAATAACAACTAATGCGCAAAAAATGGGGCAGTTAATCGATGATCTATTATCATTTTCCAAAGTAGGAAGAAAGCAATTGGATTATTCGGAAATAGATATGACTAATATGGTTAACTCTATATATTTTGAATTAACTGATGAAATCGAAAGAGAACGAATTAAGTTTATCCTCAATGGCCTTCCCAGTGTTTTTGGTGATACAAGTTTGTTCAGGATTGTTTGGAGTAACCTGATATTGAATGCAATAAAATTTACTTCAAAAAAAGATAATGCAATTATAGAAGTATCCGGTAAAGTAGAAAAGCAGCATGTGATATATACTATCAAAGATAACGGAGCAGGATTCAATATGAAATACATAGACAAATTATTCGGAGTATTTCAGCGATTGCATAAAGATACAGAATTTAGCGGAACAGGAGTAGGACTGGCTCTTGTACAAAGGATCATTTCACGACACAATGGGCAAGTTTGGGCAGAAGGAAAAGTAAATGAAGGTGCAGAATTCAGTATTTCTTTACCGTTAATTAAAAAAACATGAATTCTGCATAATTGAGTGTTTTCTGAAAAAAAGGCATTGAGTGTGGTCTTTGCGAGTTAGCTTCTTGCAGGTGCTAACGAAGCAATCTCTATAATTATCAATTAATTAACAGGATAGATTGCTTCAGCAGAATTCCTTTGAGAGATTCTTCGCAAAGACTGAGTGGGAATTATGCAGAAGTCATTAAAAAAAAACAAGGATTCTGCAAAATAAGCAGAAAATAGAGTGAGATAATAACGGATTAAACTGATTATCGAGTTTAAAAAGACAAATTGATTTTGATTCGATAGATTTTAAGATAAATAGTAAATTTTAAAGTTCTTTAAATAAAAATAAGTGGATTTGGGCGTAGTTATCCCGTGACAGACTTTAAGAATTCGAGTAAGATTAAGCAGCTTCTTTTAGATTGATATTCTTTTTTCTGATGCTGTTTTGTAATGCTTTTCCTAAAAGTGCCATACCAATGAGATTTTCTATTGATCTTTTTGAGAAGCACTTAGGTCTTTCCAAACCAACAGTTTGCAGGAAAGAATTAACTCTTTCTACAGATTGCCTATAAGGATAGATTTTCTCGAACTTTTCAGTGAAAGGCTGAATTTGTCCCGGATATGGTTTTCGAACTTGGAAGTATTTTGAGCAGCCATGTTTGGATTTACGAAACTGACATGTTTGCCTCTTATTTGGACAGACAAATTTAACCCTGTATCTATCCTGTTTTTCATCATACCAGGAGCCACCGCAACTCATCTTAATCCCAGCGTCACAAGTTGGAACTTGTAATGGTCTGAATTTTGAGTTTCGGAAGTTTGTTGGTATTGCTGACTTTCCATCAAATAGTAGATTGAAAGCATCGAACACCTTTTCAGCATGATAACCTTTATCAGCTACTTGCGATAAACCGCTTTGATAAAGAGACGGATAATGTTTAGCCAGAGAACAATACAAGGCAGGAGCAACATTGAAATCCTTCTTGTTATTTTCTTCCAGTTTGTATGTCAGCGGATTATCATTTTGTGCATCAACGATCAAATGAAGCCGATATCCCCAATAGAAGAAGGCAACTTTTTTATCCGTATATTCATCATTAGATGCAGAGTAATAGCCAAGGGTTGCTTCTTCATTTCTATCGGGTTTTATGTTTTTCTTACTCAAGTTTCGATTGAAAGCCTTTGGGTTATTATGACGAGTATTCGCCATTACTGGTTTGGAGTCGATTGCAATGATATCAGCAATTTTGCCGCTTTTCGAAGTTTTTTTTTATTCGTTCTGGCTAATGCTTCTCTCAGAAGTTCAGGATCGAGTTTATTGAGAAAACGACTAAAAGTGGAATCATCAGGAACGTTACCATCCTTAAAACCAATGATCTGTTCGCAGAGAAATGGTTTACTTTTGATCTCTCGGATAAGCTGCAGATTTGATCGATAACCTTCCAAAGCTTTTATAATCAAAGCCTTGATCATGGAATGTTGATCATAGCCTTTGCTGCCTGATTTATCCGAATATCGGGGAATGAAGCTCAAATCAAGATTTTCGAACATCTCATAATAATCGTGAACCATGGGTGTATTCATATCCGGTTCTGAGTATTTGAAGTTAAATTCTGATTGTTCGAAGATACGCTTATAATTCATAAAACACCTCTTAATTTATTATGGTGCAATAATTTACATTATAGGAGGTGTGTCAAGTTTTTTATGTGCTATAACTCATTTTATTGCAATGAGTTATCTGATATGCAAAATGCTTATTAAAAAAAAACAAATAAGGAGGTTAGGAGATGAAAGAGTTCGAAATAATAATAATAGAAGATAATCCAAACGATTCTGAGTTGATGATACGATCATTAAAAGAAAATAAACTGGCTAACAATTTAGTATTGTTGGAGGATGGTGAGGAAGCTGTGGAATATTTTTTTAATTCTAAAACATCTGAACCTAAAAAGCAAAATAACCTTCCAAAAGTAATATTTTTAGATTTAAAATTACCCAAAATGAATGGTTTGGAGATATTGAAGTTATTGAAAACTAACAAAAAAACAAAAAAGATACCTGTGATAATAGTAACATCTTCCAAAGAAGACCCAGACATCAGCACTGCTTATGAACTGGGTGCTAACAGCTATGTAGTGAAACCAGTAAATTTTAATGATTTTAAGACAACTATTTGTCAATTGGGTTTATATTGGCTTGTTGTGAATGAGAAACCATGTTAAATTTAGCGAGGAAAATATGGATAAAGAAACTAAAATCTTAATATTGGAAGACCTTCCAACTGATGCAGAACTAACAATGAGAGAATTGCAAAAAGTATATGAAAAATCAAAATTTGAAGTAGTGGATACTGAAGAGGAATTCATTAATGCACTCGAGAATTTTCATCCAGATGTAATAATTTCAGATTATAAACTACCAGATTTTGATGGATTAACGGCTTTGAGAATAACACAAGAGAGAAGACCTCATGTACCTTTTGTCATCTTAACAGGATCGATGAACGAAGATACTGCTGTGGAATGTATGAAAGCAGGAGCCGATGATTATGTTATTAAAGAACATATTAAAAGGTTGAATTCTGCAACAATTGGTGCAATAGAAAAGAAACGTATTGAAAACGAGAAGAGATTAGCAGAAAAAAACTTAATAAAAAGTGAAATCATGTTCAGGAGCCTTTTTGAAACAGCTGCTGAAGGAATATTGGCGATTGATATAGAGACTGGAAAATTTGCTTTTGCCAATCCGGCAGTTTGTGAAATGTTTGGATATGCGGAGAATGAATTATTAGATTTATATGCAGAAAATATACATCCAAAGTTTTATTGGGAATTAATGAAAAAAGACTTGGAAGACTGCATAATGGATAAAAAGAACTTCTCAACCGATATTCCCTGCATTGATAAAACAGGAAAAATATTTTACGTGGAAATAAAGAGCGTTAATACACTTATAGATAAAAGAAAATATCACATAGGTTTTTTTACAGATATAACAGAACGAAAAAGAGCTGAGCAAGAAAGACGAGACAGAGAAAGATTGCTAAAAACTATGGCAGAGAATTATCCGAACTCATTTATCTCTATCATAGAGAAAGACCTGAAAGTAGGCTATTCAGCAGGACAGGAATTTAAAAAACAGAACCTTGATCCAAATAGTTTTATCGGATTAGATCTGCAAAAGGTTTTTGGTGAACAAACGCCAATTGTTAAAGAGCATTATCTGAAAACATTTGAAGGGCAGGAACAAACCTTCGAGTTGCTTATAAATAACCAATATCAGCTATATAAAACTGTACCATTGCATGATGATGAAGGAATTATTAACAGAATCCTTTCAGTAGTAGAAAACATAACAGAAAGGAAGGAAGCCCTAAAGAAAATTAAACACAGTGAGGAGAAATTCAGATATCTATTTAATAATACAGGTGATGCAATATTCATTCATGATTTGAAAGGAAAAATGCTAGAAGTGAATGATATAGCCTGCACAAGGCTGGGGTATAGTAAAAGTGAATTGATGAAAATGACCCCATCTGATATTGATGCAGAAGAATTTTCTGCACTTGTGGAGAAAAGAATAAAATTCTTAAAGGAAAAAGGAAAGCATATATTCGAATCTGCACATCGTTCTAAAGATGGTAAGGTTATTCCCGTGGAGATAAATTCACAAGTTTTTCAATATGGAGAAAAAGCAGCAATAATAAGCACTGCAAGAGATATAACAACCCGTAAAAGAAATGAAGAATTAATCAAGAAACGATCTAGATTTCAGAAAATACGTGCCGATCTTTGGAAAATTGCCAGTGATACTACCAGCACAGAACCTAATTTAATAAAAGATATGCTTAAGCAAGTAGGTATAGCTTTGGATATAAGTAGAGCAACATTCCTAAGCCTGAATAATAATGAAAACAAGTTTGTAGTAGAAAATCAATGGTACCAACCAGAAGCAGGACCTTCTAAAAACAGATCGATAAAGCCAGCTATGGCTAAAATGCTTTATGGAAAAGAATATGTGGTTTTGCCAGATGATTTGGTTCCCGGAATAAAGCAATATGTAGAGAAGAAATTCAAGAAAGATGATATATATTCATATTTGGCAATGCCTTATGGAGAAGCAGGAAATCCCAAAGGTATTTTTACTTATTCAGAGTGCAGGAATAAAAGAATATGGGATAAATATGAGATAGAAGCACTTAAAGAACTTGTATTAATAATAAACTTTAAAAGCAGACAAATAAAAGCATTTGAAAAAATTAGAGAAAGTGAAGCACTGTTATCGGAAGCACAGAAAATGGGAAAAATAGGCAGTTGGGAATTCGACATAGCCACAGGTAAATTGTATTGGTCAGATGAAACTTATACAATATATGAGAGACCAATAAAACTGGGACCACCTTCGATAAAAGCGGAGAGCAAATATTATGAACCAGAGCAAGCTGAGCTATTAAGAGAATATAAAACCAATGCAATCGAAAAAGGATTAGCATTTGAATATGATCTGACATTGCACGTACCCAAAAGTAAAATTAAATATTGTTTTGCAACAATGCAGCCAATACAACAAAATGGAAAGGTAATCAAGTTAAGGGGTACAGTACAAGATATAACTAAACGCAAAGTAGTTGAACAAGAATTGCAGATAAGCGAGAAGAAATACAGAGATATTATTACACTAGCTCCAATTGGTTTTTATCAAACCAGACGGGATGGGAAATTTTTATTAGTGAATGAAACATTGGCAAAGATGCTTGGTTATACGAATACATCTGAGCTTTTGAACGAGGGAACGATTGAAAACTTATATCTTGATAAAACTGAAAGAGAGCGATTGATAAGGATTTATGATGAAGAAGGGGAAGGCAGAGTATACAACGTAGAAGTACAATATAAGCACAAAGATGGAACGGCTTTGTGGGTGTTATTAACTTCCCAATCATATAAAGATGAAGAGGGGAATACAAACTATTTTGAAGGATTTGTGGTAGATATATCCGAACTGAAAAAAGCACAACATCAAATAGAAAAAGATCTTGCGGAAAGAGAAACCTTAATTAAGGAACTTTATCATAGAACAAAAAACAACATGCAGGTGATAACATCCCTGATATCTCTTAAAGCTAGAACAAGTAAAAATGAAGAACTTTTTCAGATATTAAAAGAGATAAAGCTAAAAATTGAATCAATGTCTTTAGTACACAGTAAACTTTACCAATCTAAAGATCTATCAAGAATAAATTTAAAAGAATACATTTATGACTTAAGTCAACTTATAATAAGCAGCTATGGAAATAAAAACAAAAGAATTCGATTTAACTATAATATGGAGAGCGTATTTACAATAATTGATATTGCAATACCTTTAGGATTGATCATAAATGAGATATTGATTAATTCTTACAAATATGCTTGGCCAAACAGTGAAACAGGCAATGTGAAAATTAAGCTAGATATTAATAAAGATAAAATGATTACTTTGTCGATAAGAGATGACGGAGTGGGATTGAGAAAGAATTTTGATATTCAAGAAGTATCTAATTTAGGATTAGAAACAATATATATGCTTTGTGAAAGACAACTGGATGGAAAATTGACATATGTAAGTAATAATGGATTGGAATGGAGATTGGTAATCCCAAATAATTTAGATGATGTGAGGGTATGATGAAGAAAATACTATTGATAGAAGATGAAGTAATTATAGCAAAAGCTTTAGCATACGACCTCAAAGATTTAGGACTTGAAATTATGGGAATTGCATCTAATTATAATGAAGCTATTGAATTAATTAGAACCCAAAAACCTGATTTAATAATAACTGATATAAATCTGAAGAGCGATAAAGATGGAATAGATATAGCAGAATGGGTTAACGAATTCGCTAATGAAATTGATATTATTTATATGACTGGTTATGGCTATGATGTGCTGTTTGATAGAATAAAAGAGACCAGTTATTTAGCAATTATAGAGAAACCAGCTAATATAATGAAGATAATAGAAATATTAGATAAAAAAAATAGATCAAAATAAATGAAGAACTGCCATCACTTGCATAGGACATTTAGTGAGCATAAAAGTTTAATATGTTTGAAGATAGCAACTCATGACTACCGAAATTGCATTTGTGACACCATTTCTTCACAAATCAAGCTATGAAGAATTGCAGACACTTGCAAGTCGATTTTATATCTATCGGGATAATAAAGAGTTATGAAAGGATAGTAATCGTTTTTTCACTGTGAAGATATGGTGGCATTAAATTGAAGAACTGCAATCACTTGAAGTAAACCTATGAAGAACTGCAATCACTTGCAATTTGGGACTGTAAATAGCTTTAAATGTCTATAAAATAGATTGATAGCTGATTGAGAAGTGGTTTACATAATGTTAAAATTGAAATCATGCTGTCACTTTTTGAAATTTAAGGTGTCACTTTTTATTTAAGGTGTCACTTTTTAATAATAACCTCAAACACAAAAACGCCGATCAGACTTCTCCGATCGGCTTTATCTATTATGGCGGGAGCGACGGGACTCGAACTCGCGACCTTCTGCGTGACAGGCAGACGTTCTAACCAACTGAACTACGCCCCCAAAATTTCTCATTTTATATTTAACACGAGAGCACTTTTATGAAGGTGGGTTTTATGTGTCAAAGTTTTTTTTTAATATTTCACAAAATTAGAAAAATACATGATAAAATTATCTTTACAAGTTTGCAGATTAAACCGAAATGTCCTTTATTGATGCAGGAGGAAGTGTTTTGAAAGATAAGATTTTACGCGGTATCACAAAAAATAAATATATCAGGTTTTTTGCTGTAAATTCTACAGAAACAGTTAAAATAGCATTTGAATTGCACAATTTATCAATTACCAATGCCGTCCTGTTGGGAAGATTGCTTTCAGCAGCTCTGATGTTGGGTATTGACCTGAAATCCAGACAAGATTCACTAACTATCAAAATCGATGGAGATGGACCAGTTGGGAAAGCTTTGGTTACTGCAAATAAAATTGGAAATGTGAAAGGCTATATAAATAATCCTCAAACAGAATTACCCTTAAATCCGCAAACCAATTCGATCGATGTTGCTGCTGCAATTGGAAATGGAATGCTAACAATAATCAAAGATCTGAACATGAAAAATCCTTATATGGGGCAGGTTGAACTAAAATATGGAACGATCGCCAAAGATCTAACTTACTATTTTGCAGCTTCAGAACAGATTCCTTCTTCGATTGGATTGGGAGTGTTGATAGAACCTGATGGAACAATTCGACAAGCTGGAGGTTTCATGGTTCAGCTTATGCCGGAAACTCCTGAAGAAGTTATTTCTCAGTTAGAAGAGAATCTGGCTAAATTTCCAAATCTTACTGATGTGATGGATATGGGATTTTCTATAGAAAAGATAATTTCAGATTTTATTTTGAAAGGATTTGATCCGATATTTCTGGAAGAGATGGATGCAAATTATAAATGTGATTGTTCTTCTAAAAAATTTGAAAAGGGATTGAAACTACTTTCCAAAAAGGAACTGCAGGAAGCTATCGAAAAAAATGAAGAATTAAACGTTCATTGTCATTTCTGCAACAAAGATTATAAATTTGGAAAAGATAAAATTAAGAAAATTTTAGCGGAATTGTAATGACGGACTTTCATCACAAAAAAAGCTTGGGACAGCATTTTCTGAAAGATAAAAATATCATTCGCAAAATCGTTGATATTGCAGAAATCCAACCTGGAGATGCTGTTTGGGAGATAGGCCCGGGAATGGGCATTCTTACTGAAGAGCTTCTAAAAAGGAAAGCAAATTTGACCTGCTTTGAAATCGATTCATCTCTCTACGATATTCTGGAAAATAAGTTTGACGATAAAATAAAATTAATTAAGAAGGATATTCTCAAAGCAAATTGGAATGAATATTTTTCACAAGAAAAAATCAAAATAGTTGCGAATCTTCCTTATCAAATTACTTCACCATTTCTATTTGAAGTTTCCAGGTTCGCTGATCATTTTTCCAAAGTAGTGGTGATGATCCAGAAAGAAGTTGCACAACGCATCAATGCCAAAGTTGGAACCAAAGATTACGGAATTCTTACATTAAAAATGCAGTACTATTTTGATGTGAAATATGAATTCACAGTAAAACCACATGTCTTCAAGCCACCACCAAGAGTTGATTCTGCAGTTATCAGTTTAATTCCAAGGTTGGATAAACCGAAAATAGATAATGAAAAATATTTTTGGAGAATTGTGGAAACTTCTTTTAGGAATCGCCGTAAAATGCTGCGCAGAAATCTTCGTGAATTGATTTCTGTGGAAAAGATCGAGCAAATTCAGAAAACAGGAATAATTGATTTGAAAAGAAGAGGGGAGACACTGACGGAAGAGGAATTTATCGAGCTTTATAAGCTTGTTTTTCCTGGCATCAACTAGTGGTTAAAACTTTTTTATTTTTCTTCTTCTTAACAGTTTTGAAAAGAGAAGATTTGATCATATCAAAACCATCGAATCCTAACTTGGTTGAGAAGAAGATAGAAAGCAGAACACTGAAAAATTGTGCTATGAAAATGGCGATCATTATAGCGATTTGATATTTGATGGCAACCAATGGAACCGATCCGCCTAAAATCTGTCCGGTCATCATACCGGGAAGTGAAACAAGTCCAATCGTTGCAATCGAAGCGATAGTGGGATTGGTTGCAGCCAGAATACTTTTAGTTACAAAAGGTTTTAATGCTTGATATCGATTCGCTCCCAAAGCCAGATCGTACATATATATCTTTTCGTTTTCTCTGATATTATCCCAGAAATTGTTTAGTGCTATTATGTTGCCTTTCAAACAATTTCCCAGCAGCATTCCACCAATAGGAACAAGATATTTAGCATTGAAAATGTTATCTATATTTGCTACAAATTTGTTAAAAAATAGAATCATGAGAACCTGGGGAATGAGTATCGAGATAAAGATTGGAATTATAAATTTAACAATTTTAAAATTCGCAGAATGAAGAACAGAGAAAGATGCAACTGCTATCATGATAAGAAGATAGGCAAAATTGAGCCAGGAGTTGTTGAATTTGAAAAGATATTGCAGATAAAATCCTACAAACGCAAGCTGCAGGATCATGCGAGCAACAGAAATGATAACTCTTTTGTTGAAACGTAGTTTTAGTTTATAACCGATATAAAAAATCGGAAGAAGCAGTAACAGCAGAAATCCAATGGAAAAAATACTTATATCATTTGCACCCATTAATTTCCCTCTCCACTATCATTTGCACCCATTCTACCATTTCACCTCTCTGATGTTTTGCGCTTCTAACCACATTTTTTCGTGAGAAATTATTAATGCTGTAGAATTTGAAGACATCACATGATCTACAACGAGTTTTTTCATTTCTTGATCCAGAGCGGAAGTTGGTTCGTCCAGCAGCCAGATCGGTCTTTGCAACAGACAACAGATGATCAGTCCGATGCGTTGTCTTTCGCCACCGGAAAGTTCCGGAATTATTTTCTCGAGATATTCTTCATTCAGATTGAATCTTTCCAATAATTCGAATAATTTCTTGTCATTTCTTTCCAGATCTTTATTCACATCGTAAGAAAAAATTACATCCAATAATTCATCCAAAGTTATTTTCTGCAGATCAACATCCTGACTCACATAAGAAAAAAAACTGCGTAATTCTATTAAAGATTTGGGATTAAGCTGTTTTCCATCAATCAATATTTCTCCGCTGTCTGGTTGTTGAAATCCTAAAAGTAATCTGAATAGAGTTGTTTTACCTTTTCCCGAAATAGAAGTTATGACTATTTTTTCACCTTTTTTGATCTTCAGATTGTAGTTATCAAAAAGTACACGATTCTTCACTTTTAATGAGAGATTACGAAATTCAATCATTTAAATTCCCTGGATATTAACCCGATTTCTCACTTCCCAGGGTTTGTTCAAAAAATATTTCAGAACATGCTTTTCTTTTCCAAGGATATTATCAGGAATTTTTTCATCATAAGTAGATAGAACAAGATATTTTTCAAAGATCAGATTTGTATCTTCAGCCACTTTATTCAAAATTTTCACACCTTTTGTTATCGTTTCTTCATCTGTATATTCCATCAGATTTGTGTTACAGATAAGATGTGTTATTTTCAAATTCGCTACACCTTCCAAGCTGTTTTTCATGGTTATTATTTCGTTTTTATCGGAAGTGAAAGGTCGTTTCGTGTTAACCACAAAATGCATTTCATAACTTCGTTCTTTTATTTTCTGTACATATCGTGCCAGAGTTCTGCAACCGGTTGGATCGCCGCCGACATCCAATATAACAGTACTTTCCAGATTTTCTACTGAACCCATGATTCTGGGAGAAAGCATCGGCAGATCGGCATGTTTAAACTCACCTTCCGGGGCTATTACCGTTATTCCTTCTCCTTCAAAATTTTCTCGCACATCTCTGCTGCGAAAATAAGGATTAACTACATCCAAATCTACTAAAGTAACTTTTTCACCTTGTAGTTGATATTCTTTGGCCAAATTAATGGAATATTCACTTTTTCCACTGCCATAAGCTCCAATTACTACTACTAATTTATTTTTCATTTTACCTCATTTTTTAGATGTCATACTTAGCCTGTCGAAGTATATGGCAAGCCATTTCGGTTTATGCCAAACCCTTCGATAAACTCGGGTGACTATCAATTTTATCATTTATAAATTTATTCTCTAACATCACATTATTCAAATATAATATCTAAACTTAAATTAATTCCAAACTTAAAATATTCCAGTGTTTGTCAAAATTCTTTTTTGGAAGATCGTTAATATCAGGAAATTTGTTTTGACATGGCTGGCAAATTCAGGAAAGCTACTTCAAAAGGTAGTGTAACATGTTTTATGAAAAGTTATGAAACATTTTCATAAAGCGAGAATAGAAAAACATAAGTGAAAAATAGTGTCAAATCGTGGATAAGTCTGAAATTTATCTAAAGTGTACACTATCCACACCACGACTAT
>JAIPJH010000045.1 GCA_021734245.1 Candidatus Cloacimonadota bacterium
TGAGACGACCGATTCCCAAATAGTCATCTTGTTTTTTCTTAGCCATAGGACTCTCCTTATTTTTTTCTTTAAGACGATCAGGAATGTCCAGCCTGATCTGTCAACTTTCCTATGGTCAATTGGACTAAACTTTAAATAACATGTAATCATCCTTGCGAAGGTTGTGCAACTTTCAAAGATTATCGACCTTCGCAAGGTTATTTGTCAGTCCCCCTTTAGAAGAGGGAATCAAAGGGGGTTTAATGAGATTAGAATTAATTATTTATCTACCAAAACCCCTCGTACTCCCCTTACAAAGGGGAGCTTAATAACGATCAGAGGGCTAAATGAAAAAATATTTTCTTTTGTTAGCGTTAATTTGTGTAAATTCGTGGCTGCACTCCACTATCTGGGAAATCAAACAAGACGGAACAGGCGACTTTACTACCATTCAGGAAGGAATTGATTTCTGCACAGATGGTGATACATTATTAGTTTATCCCGGTGCATATTACGAAAACCTGGTAATAGAAGAAAAGTACCTGACAATAGGCAGTTTATATCTCACTACTGGTAATGAAAATTACATATCTCAGACAATTCTGGATGGCTTTCATAATGGCAGCGTATTTATTATTCAATCAGTACAAACAGGCGAAGTCTATATTTGCGGATTTGTAATTCAAAATGGGAAAGGTTCGGGAAGTTCTGCTCATAATAAAGGTGGTGGAGTTTATGGAGATGAATCAATAATAGGATTAGAAAAGAACATAATCCAGAATAATACCGCAGAATCTACAGGTGGAGGAGTATATGGAGATGAATCAACAATAAGATTAGAAAAGAATATAGTTCAGAACAATATAGCAATTTATGGTGGTGGATTAAATTTTTGGGAGAATGTTGAATCAACTTTAGCTGGTAATACAATTAGGTATAATCGGTCGTTACGAAAGGGAGGGGGATTACGTTTAGCTTACAATGCTAACGCAGTTTTTGATAATGAAATACTAAATAGTATTTACCTTAATTTTTCTGGATGTGGTAATGAAATTACAATCGGACCTTACTCACAATACCATGAAATACTTTTAGATACATTTACAGTAGCAGCTCCGGCAGAAGGTTATTATTTTATTTTTCCAACATCAGGAGGTGCCGGTATTCCACAACCGGGAATGTTTTCGTTCAGTTGCCAGCATTCCATGATTGAGCAGGTGAATCATGACCTTTATGTTTCAGCGGATGGTGATAATAATAACAGTGGAATTTCACCTGATGAACCCTTACAATCAATAGCTTATGCATTGGCTAAAATATATTCGGACAGCACAATGCAGAAAACTATTCATATAGCGGACGGTACTTATTCAGTTTCTCAAAACAATCAAATATATCCTCTCCATCTGAAAAGCTTTGTGGATTTGGTGGGTGAATCAAGGGAAAATACTATCCTTGATGCAGAATTTAATGGTGGTCATATCTATGCCTACGATCCACAACATAGATATAAAATAGAAAATTTTACGTTAATCAATTCTCTGGATCAATGGAATATTAGCATAACACAAAACACTGAAGCATTATTTAAAAATATAAAAATTTTAAATGATGATCAGGAAAATTATCATGGTCATTCACTTAATGCATCATTCTCTGATCTATCGATTGATAATTATGTTGTTGAAGGAGTTTTTGGTTCATCTGGGATATATCTTTACACAAGCAAAAATGATCCTGTATTTAACGTGGTTAATTACAGGTATATTAATAATAACTCTGATAATTTCAACAGAGCACTTAGAGTATATCGAACAACTGTTAATATGGATTCATTAGTTGTAAATGTGATAAATTCGGAGATTACAAACAATTCGGAGGAGTCATTTGAATGGCTGCCTAATGAAGTGGCTATACTCATTGATTGGCAAACCAAACTAAACCTTGTTAACAGCACAATTGGGGATAATTCTACTCTGCATATGGGTTCGGCTATTCAACTAATGGATCAATCAGAAGCTAATATTGTAAATTCTATTCTTTATGGAGATGTATTTGCCGAGATTTGTCTAAACGGTGCTTTTGGTCCTTGTACACTCAATGCGTGGAATTCATTGATAGAAGGCGGTGAAGGTGGAATAGTACAAATGGGTGGAACAAATAATATTAACTGGGATTATACAATAATGCTCAGTAACAATCCCCTCTGGCTTGGTGAAGATTATGATTGGCCTTATGCACTTTCCGAGTATTCTCCCTGTATCGATGCCGGTACATTGAATTTACCTTACGGGGTAGAATTACCTCAATACGATTTGGCAGGTAATCCACGTATTTATGGAGATACAATCGATATGGGAGCTTACGAGTGGCAGGGAGTTGGAATTGAAGAACCGGAAATTCCTCAAATCTCACCTCTCAAAACTAATATTTCAAATTATCCCAATCCGTTTAATCCATCAACAACTATAAAGCTGGATTTGGTAGATGCAGGAAAAATCGAATTAGCAATCTACAACATCAAAGGCCAGAAAGTGAAAACTCTGCTGGATTGTACAACAGCACCTGGTACATACGAATGCAATTGGAATGGAAAAGATAGCACCAACAAAAGCGTCTCTACGGGAGAATACTTCGCCAAACTTAAAATTGATGGTGAAGAAGTGGAAGTGAAGAAAATGATTTTATTGAAGTGATTTTGCGTCATCCTGAGTATTTCTTTCACAGTAAGTTGACGAAGGATTAGCGAGTTTATATTTCGTCGTTTGCCAAGAAGTGTTCCTCAATATGACGTTGTTGATTTTCCGTCAGCTTCTCTCAGCACTTCTATTATTAGCTGTCGGAAAAGTATAATAGATCTCTTATCGAATGTTATTTAGGAATTTTTCAGAACTTTCCGAAACCAATAAAGTAGGGTTTGCGAGAGAAGGTTTCGGAAAGGATGTTATTTCTTTTCTTCCTTTATTTCTCGTTCCCAAATTCCGTTTGGGAATGCAATATTAGGCAAAACTCCTGTTTTGCAGTAAACTTTCAGCATTCTATGTTTGTACTTTGTTCACGAGTCAAATCTGCAATAACTTTCCGAAACCAATAAAGAAGAGTTTGCGAGAGAAGGTTTCGGAAAGGATGTTATTTCTTTTCTTCCTTTTTCTTCTTCACTTTTAGATATTTATTTCCTTCTTTTTTTATCAACTGGTAACGCAAAAGCATATCAATCACATTTTTGGAAAAATAACGTAAAGATTGAAACAAACAGTCATCTTCAAAGCTCTTTTTTAGTTCGCTTTTGCTCATACGGTCGATTATCTCCATCACACCATCAAATGTGATGCCGTCATCACCGATTTTCTGGAACACTTTTCTATCAATATCTCTCATTTCTATTTCCTTAAAAATCTTTTCTTTGGACAAAAAACTGTGTGTTTGTCAGGATTGTCAAAGAGTAAAATGAGGAATTGAAAAATTGAGTACAAAACCCTTCTGTTCCGAAATTATTCGCAACATCTCCCCTTGTGAAGGGGAGCAATAAGGAATTGGTAAGTTAAATGAAGAAAGTCCTGATAATTGTTTATTACTGGCCGCCCAGTGGCGGAGCAGGCGTGCAGCGCTGGCTCAAATTCGTGAAATATTTACCGCAATTTGGCTGGCAGCCAACTGTTATCACCACCAAAAAAGGAGATTATCCTGCCCTTGATCATTCATTAGAAAGAGAAGTTCCACAAGATGTTCAAGTTATCAGAACAAAAACGCCAACATTTGGAAAATTCTTTTCGCAGAAAGGTTCACAATCGACTCCTTATGGCAGTTTAGAAATAAATAGCAATGATTCAATATTAAAGAAGTTATCTATCTGGATTCGCTTGAACCTGGTTATTCCTGATGCTCGTAAGATTTGGAATAAATATGCTCTACAAGCTGCCAAAAAAGAATTGGGTGTTAATAATTATGATTGCATTGTAACATCTGGTCCTCCTCATTCTACGCATTTGATCGGTCTAAAGTTAAAGAAAAAATTCAAAATTAAATGGATTGCAGATTTTCGTGATCCCTGGACGAAAATAGATTACCTGGAAAAAGTTAAACGAAATCCGATTACAGAAAATTTGGATAGAAAATTGGAAGATCAAGTTGTACAAAATTGTGACCTGGTTCTCAGTATTAACCAGAAAATTATTTCAGATCTTAAGGTAGATTCAAAAAGCAGAATAATCTCCAATGGTTTTGATCCGGAAGATTTTGAAGACATTCAAAAAAAGAAAAATGATAAATTCACGATCAGCTATTTTGGCAATATCACCATCGAACGCAATCCTGAGATAATAATAGAAGTTATAAATCAGATACCCGAGGTTGCTAATGAATGCAGAATCGATTTCTGGGGAAATGTTAGTAAAAATGTAACTGAAAAACTAAAAGATTTGGATGAGCATCAAATAGTTATTTTCCATTCTTATATTTCTCATCGAGAAGTTTTGGAGAAAATGATCAGCTCAGACCTGTTAATTTTAGTGATTAACAACGTTCCAGATAACAAAGGAATTCTTACTGGAAAGCTCTATGAATATCTTGGTTCGGGAGTACCAATACTGGGAATTGGACCTGTAAAAGGAGACGCAGCAGCAATCCTGAAAGACTCTAAATCGGGACAGATGTTCGATTACAATGACAAATCTGGAATTTCGGACTTCATAAAAAAACACTTTAATACCAGAAGCAAAGTGAATCGAAACAGAAGTAAAATTGAAAAATACAGCAGAAAAGAGCAAACTAAACTTTTAGCGGAGATTCTTTCGAAACCTTGAAAAGGTTTATAAGACTGTGACTTACTTGTAAACCTTTTCAAGGTTAATAAAAAGCCCCCGAAAACTCGAGGGCTTTAATCTATCTTATTTTAGATTATTTCATCACTCCCAACCAGTCTCCCAAAAGGAACTGGATTCGACCGATAAGTAGTGAAATACGCGCCATCACTGTATAACCAAATGAGGCACCGAAACCTACCATCATGTACCAGATTCCGATATTGGTGATTTTGCCGTAAACGCCCTTATGTTCCTTACTAAAGAAGAAATACAGCAGGATGGTAATTGTACCGACAAATATCAAGGCAGAGTTCAAAGTTTCGATCGGCATCATGGCACTACGCATCTGCACCAGCACGGAAGCATGCATGGAAAGCGGTACACCCATACCAACGATGGCCATACCAAATACGATAGGATAACGTGACAACCAACTGTAATTTTTGCTGAAACGGAATATGTATAATGAACCCATCAAGGCCGGGATCAGAATCCAGAAGTTGTGTTCCACAAATATTGGTCTATAAACAAACGGTATGAACGTATTGATATAGACAAGAGGAATGGCGTATCCCATGGAAACGCCCACGAACATGGCTTCGGCAAATTTGTAAAATGGATTGTCCTTGTACAGGAAAGAAAATATACTCAGCGTAAAAAACGCTGCAATGAAATTGCTTATTGCTTCAAATGACATGTCTTCCTCCTTCTATTTCTTTGCATCTCGTTTTTTGTTCACGAAGTAACCAATATTACCCAGAACAATGAAAACGATTATCATAATATGAGCTATTGTCTGCGCATTCATGCCGAGTCGAGCCATCTTATAACTTGTGTTTTTGATGTCGGATAGCTTTATCCAACTATCTTTGAGAACTTCTTTGCTATAATTACGCGAAACAATTTTTTCTACGCCATTTTCTTTGACCCGGTGCATGGCAAATACATCTACCAGTTTTTCATATTCTGCTGCACCTTTCAATCCTGCCAGCATACCGACCAATTGTCCGGTTTGCAGATAAGGATAATTATCGGCAGCCATCACGGCAGTAACACCGGCAGCTACATTTGCACCAAATCTGGAACGAGCATATGTGATCCATCTGACTACTGCTGCCGAAGCAGCAAAATCTACTACCAGGTTCATTTCATTATAATTCTTTATTTCTTTCATGATTTCCAGATTTTCCACGATCCTGCCTTCATCATCAGTTTCCACCGCTTTGGCGATATCGTCTCCCATTCCCAAAACGATCGGAGTGAAAAGTGCCCAGGGTTTGAAACCGAAATTCACATAATCAATTCCAGATTGAACGTTGAAGTCTTCTTTGGCGGTTTGTAAGGCATAATCCATGAGAGGTTTGGCAGTAGGCAGAAAGCAGATGGTGAAAACCGGTATCTTTCTTTGGAAGCAATGCCGTAAAATAGATACTTCCATTGGAAATAATTCTGCCATGGTAGAAGCATCATGATTGAACACCAGAAGAACAGCTCTATCTCTTCGGCCCAGATTGGTTTCCGGCGAAACGAACGAATCGATTTTCTTGTAAACATTTTCTGCCGGTTCAGTTACGTAGGTTTTGCTGTTAAACGGAATGATCAAAGGCAGGATGATGGCAAGAGCTACAACCAGATAGATGTAGCGTCTATCCAGAGCCTGCATACGATCAAAGAAATTCTTTTTTTCGTTCGCCATTATTCACCTCCACCCAGATATGTTCGCTCAATTCCAAGCAGAATTTTAAGTGAAGTTGCCGTCATTCCCAAACCAACTCCCAAGGCAATGCCGCGTTTTGCAGCCAGGTTGGGAACGTTCAAAATCCAATTGGAAACTTCCGGGATCCATTTGGAGATTGCCATACCGATCGGTACTTGTCCCAGCATCACGATAATAGCTGCGGCTAAAAGTACGGTAGCTTCCAGTGATCTTGCCCTGAATGCCTTGTAAGCTGCCGAAGCAATATAAAATGCCAAGAGCGAGAACATGGTTGCTCCCATTGGCAATTGAATATTCTTGAAAGTCCACATGAAGGGAGTTCCTTCCTGAGTTCCCCAAATGAAGCCTATCGCTCCTGTTACGATCAGCGATAAAAGCGTTACAACACTATATTGCCAGTTTGGCACTTTCCTTCTGATCTTGGCTGTATTTACCATGAACAGGCTCATAATGCCCAATAAAACCATGAAAGGTGAAATTGCTTTCATCCAGGTCTGATACCAATCATAAAAATCGGCAGAAGCTTTATGAGGAACAAAAGTATGGATGGCAAATATGAATCCGAGTATTATTACTATTAATAATGGTATTTGTCTTTTCATTTATCCTCCTATTTCTCAGGGAACGAATTGATCAGGAATGTGAGGTGAGATGTGGAAAGCACAGTTCCGAACAGTATGAAGATCAAGATCAATAATTTTAGATAATCAACAGCTTTCAATGTTCCCAGTTGTTTTGGTTCACGAGCCATGTAGGCTGAAGCGGCATAGAGTTCTTCTCCTATCAGGGTATAATCGCAAGTAGTTATAAAGAAAGGAATCTGGGTAACAGCGTCTGTACCGGAAATCTGGATAGCTCCGGTGCTGGCACCGGTTTCGGTCATCAGCAGAGCTTCTGCCCAGAACATTCCCATATAGAAGTTTGTAGCTGTTTTTTCACGAACCATGATACCATTGACTCCAGCCACAAAAGCAAATTGTGTCTGCGTGATAAAGAAAACACTGCCTTTATCGAATGAATCGGGTCTTCCCGCTTCATAATGAGCTTCCTTAACTATTTCCTGAGCAACGGGCAGAACCAGATAATCGCGGCAGGGAACCAGGATTTTTGTATCATATTCGGCAGCTTTCTTGGCAACTTTACTCAAAATCGCCAAACCAGCTAATGTTGCCACATCACCGATGCCCGAAGTTCCTGGTACGAACAGGATAGGTTTACCCATTTCTGTAGCACGACCGATGGCATTGTCAATTTCCTGAATACCGGCAATTGGTCGAATGTAAAGATCGTGACCTTTACGAGCTTTATTGATCATTACAAACACCAGAACTCCGAATAACAGAGAAGCGATAAGAGTGGGCAGCATTTTTACGTTGAACCAGTTTGACCAGGGTTTAAAGAACTGTGTTCCCCAACCTTCAAGATGTTTGGAATAAAGAGTAGTAGGTCTGAACGGTTTGTCTAAAACCAGTACATCTGTACTTGAAAAGCGTGCTTTGCCGGCACTTTTTACGATTTTGTATTCGAAAGAACGGACAGCGTTTCTTCTAACCATCTGCAAATATTTGGTGCGATTATATTTGCTTTTATAGCTGCTGGCTTTTTGCAGGATAGGATTATTTTCCAGATTTTCTAACTGCTCGGTATAATAATCTATTGCTTCAATTGCATCAGCAATCTCAGCTTCAGTTTCCAAGGTGTCTTTGCTGGCAGTATATTTATCTATTTCCTGCTGATATGTTTCCTTGTTCTTTTCCATTTCTGAACGATAAAGATTGGCACTAAGTCCTCTTTTCAAACTGAATGTAGGAGAAAATAGATAAAGAGCTTTATCTTCGTTGTATTCTTTGATTATCTTGAAATTGGTTATTCCATGACGGATATTATCAGCAAGTTCACGGTAAGAACCATTTACTTTTCTGGAAAGTCTGTATTCCGAGCTGGTGTAATTTTTCTTGTACACAAAATATTGATAATCGCTCAGGTATTCTTCGTATTCGCCATTTTGCAGTAAAGCTTTTCCAGGCATCATGGAAAGTGATATTTCATCGAATGTAACCGTTTGTGAGATCATATATTTTTCTGGAAGGGGTTTATTGCATTTGAATGTCATATCGAAATGTAGTTTTTGTTTTTTATCTGAATCATCGGGCAGTTTCACAATTATTTTATTGTCGAGGTAGTATTCATTTACAAAATCTATCTCCTTTCCAAAATCATCAAACACGCGGAAATAAATATTTCTGATTATATAATTTTGATTTGTTTGAGGTTCATAATTAATCAGTAATTTTGTTTTTTCTTTGTTCACGTAGTTGGAAGTAGTGATATAAACCGTAGGCATTTCCCACATTATCAGATTGTAATCTCCTTTATCATTGGGAGCATCAGCCACATCGAAATTTCCAATTCTGGGCAGATCATTCGTCGTGATAATGTCGGCCTGAGCTTTATCGGAAAAAGTTTCATAGCCGGAATAATCATCAAAAGAGAAAACAAAATAGTAGTCGTTCAGATTATTCTCATCGAACAATACATCGATGTTGTTTTCTTCATCAATAATCTTATTATCTTCGATTTGGATTGCGGCGGTAACATCCGGAGTGTAGGGGTAGCCGCTGCCACGGCGAAAGATTAATTGTAGAGGATTTTCGGTTTCTGGTTCATATACTCCTAACGTGGGATCTTCTTTTACTGCAACATCATTTTCTTCTTTCAATTTCTGTTCCAGCAGATATTTGTCGTATTGAGCCAGATCCTTTTCGGAAAGCAGGTAGATGCTGTGATGCCAATGGTCATCGGCAAATGAAGCCAGTTCCCACTCGAATTGCAGTCGTTTTTCATCTTCTACATAAGCAGCAAAAAACTCTTTCGGCTTTTCCGGCGAATTGTCTCTGGGAATACCCACTTCTGGAATTGCATGTGGATGAAACCTGCGTGCTTCATCAACTGCCACCACGGTGTAATAATACTCGTGATCGGCAATTAATTTTTTGGCAAACTGGGCCACATGGCGCAATTTGATTCCGCCATACACTTCGGTTTCTTCATCTTTTTCTACTTCTACTTTCTTAGTATTGTAGTAGAAATCATTTTCTTCTATCACAGCCAGAATGTCATATTCTTTCAGCTGAGGTCCCACAATTTTGATGTCGCGGGGATAGCGACGGAAAAGGACACCATCTTTTGGTTGACCCTGTTCGCGTTTTAATTTTCCATGAGCTTGAGTATCCAGAAAGTAATTAAAATCTGTGTCGTAGAAATTGAGTTCATCGGCCAATACGCCTGTTTTCACATTTACATCGATCTTTCCAATAAAGAAAAGAGAATCCAAGGTAACACCACGGTAAACGCGGTATTCGATGATCCTTCTTTCTTTTGGCAGAGGTCGCCAGCTGATTCTTAGTCCCGATCCATCATCGTTGGGAATGTCATGCGTTTGCAGTTTCGTGACGATGTAATCTGCATCTGTTAAGTTCGCATGAGATGGAAGAGGAATAAGCAGAAAGCTAAAGACCAGCAAAATCAGGAGTGAACCCGATTTAGAAAGGTTTAACTTCATAAATTTCTCCTTACTTTATTTTTTCCAGTTTTAACTGTCTTAAAACTCAAAATTTTTGCAAAAACATTCTTTAACAGCTTTATTGTCAACCATAATTTCTTTATTATATCTTAACATTATTTAACACTATACACCAATTTCACTGAGCGATTAGTCACTGAGTTTATATTCAGAAGTTTTTTGTCAATCTTTTATTTCTAAGTTGAGTTTGTAAAATTATAATAACAAGCCTGTTAAACTATGTAAGGTCAGGTTTATTCTTGATCGGAAATGAAATAACTGTTTAATGCATCGACTGTTTTTTGAAAGTCTTCCATTTCTTTTTGGGGAACTGGTGGTCCGGCAACGTTTTTCAATCTTAGCGGATTTATAGGTTTACCACGATGATAAATTGTATAATGTAGATGTGGACCGGTTGACCTTCCTGTAGAACCTACATAACCAATTATATCATGCTGTTGAACACGCATTCCCACTTTGTATTTTCCATATTTACTAAGATGACCATAAAGAGTTACATAACCATTTGCATGTCTTATCTTCACAGTGTTTCCCGTATGATTTGGATGCCAGGCAGCATAGATCACTGTTCCGTCTGCAGTGGCTTCTACAGGAGTTCCACGTGCTGCTCCATAATCTACTCCGCTATGAAAACTAACTTTCTTTGTAACGGGATGAACTCTTTTTCCAAAATAAGAAGTTATCCTGCTATAATTTAGAGGAGATTTCAAAAAAGCTTTCTGAAATGATTTTCCAGTCTCGTCATAATATTTTGCAATGCCTTTTTTGTTTTTATATCGATAAGCAATTTTATCGTAACCTTTAGTGTTGTATTGGGCTGCCAGGATATTTCCGGTTTTTACATAAATGCTGTCTTTGGTGATGTATTCTTCATACACCATTTTGAATTTATCGCCTTTTTGCGGATCGATGAAGAAGTCTATATCCCATTGGAAGATCTGAGTAAAAGTCATGGCCAGATTTGGATTGCCGTTCGCATCCAAAACTCCCTGCCAGAGTGAAGTATCGATTTGACCTTCGATAACTTTGGTTACTTTATAAGTTGGTAACGTATCAATTTTCGTATAATAATTATAAACGGAATCTTTTTCAGGATTGAAAGTATCCATCATTACACTGTATGTATAGATCTGATCGGGCATGAAATGAAGTTGGTTAACAACATCAGAGGAATCTAACACTACCAGAAAACTATCGGCAGGATGAGAATATCGCAGATCATAAATTGCGTTGAGTTTATTTACAAGCATGTAAACTGTGGCATTATCAATTTCTTCATCCATTAACGCATTTGCCAGAGTTTCACCCTTTTCCAATTCTCCCCGTTTATAATGAAATGGATCGATCTCTATTACTTCTTTTGGTTCTTCTTTTTGGCAGGAAATTAAGAAAAATATCAAAACAAAAAATATTAAAAAAAATCTATTCATTTATATTATTTACCTATTACTTTTTTACAGGCTTTTTTGAAGTTACGGGTATTCTTGTCAAATGAAAATCGGGGGAAATATAAACAAACAGATAAGGATTTAAGCATTTTCAAGATGATTTTACTGATAATTCGGGTTGGGTATTTTTCTATAATCTAAATTTTCAATCAAGATCACCAGGCAAAATATGATTCAAACTGTTTAATATATTCAATCAGAATTAATCAAATTCAAAGAAATAATAATTTGTAGGATTGCTAGCAGAATTAATATGTAATTGCTGTGTTTCTAATGGAATATAAGAGGAATCAGCACAAATAGACATTGCAAAATAATTTAATTCGGTTAAATCATAATAACCTAATGTATAAGAACGATCGATACCAATATCTATATTAAATTCTGTTCTAAAAACGGTTTGCAAATGACCATGAGAATATACTAAACCTTCTAATATAAAAAATTGATGATTTTCAGAATAATTATGGATTGAAACGGTTCCATAGTTGGAAGGTATCCTAATCGTCAATAATGAACCTATTTCTGAATAATTAATTATACCATCAACTGTGATAATTTCTCCAAAAAGCTGATTATTCAGGCTATTGCCTTTTGTTGTCCAAGTGTATGAAATAGAAGACGGAAAATCTTTAAAAGAAATAGTTTTTGTTTCAAAATTATCAATTTGCAATTCAAACAATTCGAAAATGCAAAACTCTATTGGAAAATAAGTTAAATTATAAATGTTAATCTGTGGTAAAATATTTATTTCAATTTTGCTTTCATTAAAAGCTCCTGTGTTATCCCAAGATTGAAATGTTAATGTTTTAGTCCCCCATTCAGAAACTACAGTATTCCATTCAAAGTCAATAGTTTCACTTTTTGCGATTTCATATAACGTATCCTGTTCCGCAAAAATGCATTGATTATATCCAATTTTATCAATATCTTTGAAAGTAGCAAAAATTTGAATATTTCCTGAATAAGTTTGACCATTCTGAGGTGAAATGACTGAAATCTCTGGATGGATAGAATCTTTGCTGCATGTGGTGAATGCAGCAGTATAAGTATCGTAATAATAGCAGTAAACGCCAGTTTGATAATAAGTATTTCTTACTCTCCAGTAATATAAAGTATTATTTTCTAAGAATTTGAGCTGGATAGGATTTTGAGTTGAACTATAATTTTCTAATGAATGAAAGTAAATTTCCGGTGGTGGTGATTCTGTGCCAAAATATAAACTCTGGTGTACTTCTCTTGCAAAATGATCATTAACAATTATCTGAGGAAAAACAGATACGTTTTCTGCATTTCTTTCAGGTGTAAAATCTGTTATTGTATAGGTCTCAGTTTCAAATTGACTAAAAGGTAAATCGCAACTTGATAACATAAAGATCATCACAGAAAATAAAATTGATATACCTATTTCTCTCATTCACCTTCCTTAAAAACAAGATGTTTCTAGCAAAAAAAAGATTATAATTCTGTCAAATGATCTAGCATGATTTTTGTTGTCAGCATTTCATATAGCATTCAAAAAACTTGACCTGAAAGCTGGAAAATCGGAACTGGAACAAATTGCGGCAATTGCCGTTAAAATAAAGAAATTAGGAAGTTTTATGTGGAATATAATCGGGGCAATAATTGCTCTGGGAGTTTTGGTAACGGTTCATGAATTCGGGCATTTTATTGCAGCTCGTTTATTTGGTGTGAAGGTAGAAAAATTTTCGATCGGGTTTGGGAAAAAGCTATTTTCTTTTCGCAAATGGGATACAGAATTCCGTATTTCATTGATACCTTTGGGCGGATATGTGAAAATGGTTGGCGAAAATCCTGATGAAGAGATCTTGGATGCAGAGCATTCCTATCGGACAAAAACCTGGTGGCAGAGAGCATTGATAGCTTTTGCCGGCCCGTTTTTAAATCTGATTTTTGCAGTTTTGCTGTTCATTACTTCTTTTGCTATTGGCAGAAATTATGAAGATCTTCAGCCAGTTGTAGGAGTGGTTGAAGAAAATTATTCCAGCATTTTCCAACCTGAAGATGAAATTCTGGAAGTTAATGGAAACGAAATAAAGGGTTGGAATCAGATCGTTCAATATACAAATACTGAAAAAGAAAACATTATCGAGATTCAACGTGGTGAATTTACAGAAATTATCGATCTTCCAGCTCTGAACCCAAATTTCTGGTACGAAGGAGTTAAACCATTCGTTCCAGCTCAAGTGGGGCAAGTAACGCCGGGAATGAGTGCCTTCAAATCTGGTTTGATGGATGGAGATGAAATATTGGAAGTGGACAGAAAACCTGTGAGTGACTGGTATGAAATGCGGGAAATGATCACCGATAATCCTAACGATGAAGTAGTTTTGAAAATTCGACGGAACGACCAGGAATTTGAAAAAACTTTGAAACTGGAAACCAACATTTATCAAGATAATAAAGTTATCGGCATTACAATGCCGAGTCCTGTAAAAATAAAAGAACGCTACAACCTGATCGAATCAATTGGTTACGGTACGGTTTCTACTATCAGTTTCGTTTACATGAATTATGCTTTGCTGTTCAAACTTGTAGCACATCCGGAAGCTATCAAGAGCAATATTGGCGGACCGGTGATGATCTACACTATGAGTCAGCAAACTGCGGGAAAAGGATTTGACGTTGTGCTTCTTTTCCTGGCTTCCATCAGTATCGTGCTGATGATAATGAATCTGCTGCCGATTCCGGTTTTGGATGGCGGTCATATATTTTTCTGTTTTATCGAAGGAATTTTCAAAAAACCATTATCCTTGAAAGTGCAGATAATATTGCAGAATATTGGAATTTTCATTTTGTTGTTTTTGATGGTATTTGCTTTCTGGAATGACTTCAGTCGTATTTTCAGCCGGAATTCAGCCATCCAACAACAAGAAACTGAAATGAGTAACTAAAACCTTGAAAAGGTTACAGTCAGAGGAATTCTTACATTTTACCTTTTCAATGGTTTGGTGAAGATTAAGCATGAATCAATGTTTTGGTGAAGATTAACCTTGAAAAGGTTTAGTTGAAAGAAAAGCCTTGTAAACCTTTTCAAGGATTAGGAATAGGGAGATAAATTATTTTTGAGTTTAAATTTGAAGGTAAAAGCGGCAAAGCCAGAGCTGGAATTCTGCAAACTCCGCACGGAGAAATAAGAACTCCCATTTTTATGCCGGTGGGAACCAGGGCAACGGTTAAAACTCTTACTCCGCAAAATCTGGAAGAGATCAAAGCTCAGATAATTCTGGGAAACACTTATCATCTTTATCTCCGTCCCGGTCATGAAATCATCAAAAAAGCCGGTGGTCTTCACAATTTTATGGGATGGAATAAACCTATCCTCACTGACAGTGGCGGTTTTCAGGTGATGAGCCTGAGCGGACTGCGAAAAATTACTCCCGAAGGTGTTCGTTTTCAATCTCACATCGACGGCAGCTATCACATGTTCACACCCGAAAAAGTTATGGAAATTCAAAATGCCATCGGAGCAGATATCATCATGTCTTTTGATGAATGTCCACCATTTCCTGCTACCAAAAAATATGTAGCAGATTCGCTGCAGACAACTCTGGATTGGGCAAAACGCGGAAAGGAAGCTCATAAAAACACTGCTAAACAAGCACTATTTGGAATTGTTCAAGGTGGAATTTATGATGATCTGAGGGAAGAAAGTGCAAAGAAGCTTATGGAAATGGATTTTCCTGGATATTCCATCGGTGGTTTGGCAGTTGGTGAGGACAAAAAAGATATGTTTCGCATCACGGAATTACTAAATGATATTTTACCTCAGAATAAACCTCGCTATTTAATGGGAGTGGGAACGCCAAATGATCTGCTGGAAAATATCGGTAACGGCATTGATATGTTCGATTGCGTGATGCCGACTCGAAATGCGCGCAAAGGAACTGTGTTTACCCGCCATGGAAAATTGATTGTAAAAGCTGCTCGTTACAAAGAAGATTTCGATCCTATCGACAGCGAATGTGAATGTTATACTTGCCGTAATTTCAGCCGTGCTTATATTCGTCATTTGTTCAGTGTTGATGAATTTCTGGGTATGAAACTGGCAACGATTCACAGCTTGCATTTTTACCTGGAATTGGTGGGAAAAGCTCGAAAAGCTATTTTGGAAGATCGTTATGAATCTTTCAAAAATTCATTTGGAACAAAACTGGATGAAATAATGGATTAATTATGGGAAAATTTAAAGAGATCAGTTTGGAGGAATTGAAGAAGTATTCGATCAAGGATCGACCCAGCAAAGTACATTTAGATGATCTTGCTAAGATTGAAGATTTAAGTGAATTGAATTTTCCAGATATTCTGGCTGCCAAAGATTTAAAAGAACTTGTCGATCGTTGTGCTGATGCAATCAAGGCCGGAAAACCGATATTTGTAGCTCTGGGTGGGCATGTAATCAAATGCGGACTTGCTCCTTTTCTGATCGAGATGATAAAAAAAGGTTGGATAAAAGGGTTATCTTCGAATGGCTCTGTTATCATTCACGATTTTGAACTAGCGATGTTTGGAAAAACTTCGGAAGATGTGGCAACTGCTTTGGAAGATGGCTCATTTGGGATGGTTACAGAAACTTGTGATTCATTAAATAAGACGATCCAAAATGCTGCTGAAAATAAACTTGGTTACGGTGAAGCAGTAGGAAAATATTTAGTAGAAAACAAAGCACCAAACAATGAAATATCTCTGGTGGCAAAAGCATATGAATACGATGTTCCATTCACAGTTCATGTGGCTTTGGGAACAGATATTAATCATCAGCATGAAACAGCTGATGGTGCAGCGATCGGAGATTGTTCAATGCGCGATTTTAGAATTCTCTGCAACAACTTGATCCAATTGAATGAAGGTGGTGTTTTTCTGAATTTCGGTTCTGCTGTTATATTGCCGGAAGTTTTCTTGAAAGCGATCACAGTTGTGCGAAATCTTGGTTACCCACTTAAGAATTTTTACACTGCTGTTTTTGATATGAATATGCATTATCGTCCACGTACAAACATTGTACATCGTCCAACGTTAAGTGGTGGGAAAGGCTATTATTTTGTAGGTCATCACGAAATTATGATTCCGTTATTTTATAAACTTCTAAAGGATAAAATTGATAATGCGTAAACTTCTTCTGATATTTATGATCAATATAATATCAATGTCTATCTTTTGTGAAGAGGAAAAAGCAAAGAAGAAAATTCCCATGAAAGCAGCAGCTCTTTCATTAATAGTTCCAGGTGGAGGTCAGTTTTACAACGAAAGCTATTTGAAATGCGGAATTGTTGCCGGTCTGGAACTCACATTCATTGGTTTAGCTGTGAATCATCATATCAAAGCAGAAGACTGGTACGATAAATTTGAGTTATCTCAAAATGATGAGGATTATGCAAAATATGTAGATTATTACAATAAAAGGCAAAGCGATATCTGGTGGGCAGGAATTGTTATTTTTCTCTCAACAATTGACGCTTATGTGGATGCTCATCTTTATGATTATGATGAAACAAAAGATAAAATCAGATTGAAATTTGAAGATAATATGGTCAGTTTAGAATATAGGTTTTAAGGAATTTTAAGAATGAAAAAATATGTAATTGCGATCGATGGACCGGCAGCTTCGGGAAAAAGTACGACTGCCAAAAGCCTGGCAAAAAAACTAAAATATATTTATATCGATTCGGGAGCAATGTATCGTGCCTGCGGACTCATGTCTTTACAGGAAAAAGTTGATTTATCTGATGAAATAGCTTTAGCAGAAATGTTGAATAAAATTACAATTGATATTCATTACAACGAAAACGGAAACAGAATTATTTTGAATGGGGAAGATGTTTCCGAGAGAATTCGGGAAGCGGATATAACAAAACTTTCATCTCAGATTGCAATAATTGGAAATGTGCGAACAAAAATGGTGGAACTGCAGAGAATAATGGGACAAGATGGTGGCGTGATAATGGATGGCCGCGATATTGGAACAGTGGTATTTCCTGATGCTGATTTTAAATTTTTTATGATAGCCGATGTTCATACACGTGCAGTTCGTCGCTGGGAAGAAGCAAAAAGTAAAGGGGAAGAACTTAGTCTGGAAGCAATTGAAAAAGAGCTTATCTGGCGAGATAAAAATGACTCAACCAGAAAAATTTCTCCACTTAAACAGGCAGAAGATGCCATCCCAATAGATACAAGTAATATGACAATTCCACAGCAGGTAGATTTTTTGTACGAGATAATTTTGCGAGGTAAAAATGCGTAGAACTTATGCAGCGATTACAGCTTTAGTTCGATTATACATGAGAATATTCTGGCGATTGAAAATATATAATAAAGAACGTTTGAGCAATTTGCAAAATTGCATAATTGCTGCTAATCACATTTCAGCTTTCGATCCGCCTTTTATTGGATCTTTGGTGCCTTTTGAAATTCACTATCTTGCAAAATGGGAACTTTTCAAGAATAAACTTTTCGGTGCATTTTTGCTCAGCGTAAATTGCATTCCAATAAAAAGAGGAAGAATTGATAAATCTGCTATAACTCGAGTAAAATTGGTGCTTCGCAAAAAACGATCTATCCTGATCTTTCCAGAAGGAACCAGAAAATCGACTCGAGTTAAATCGGGAATCGGCAAATTTGCTATCGAGGCGAAGACGGATATTTGTCCGGTTTACATCGAAAATTCAACTGATTTCTGGTCTTGTTTTCTTGGTAAAAAAAGGTTGAAAATAGTAATTGGAGAAAAAATAAAATCTGATGAATTTGCAGGTTTGCAAGCAAATAAAGAAAATTATCAGAAGCTATCAGAAAATGTAATGAAAAAAATATTAGAGTTGAAAAATGAGTGTTAGAATTGCCAGAAATTCAGGTTTTTGTTTTGGAGTGAAAAGAGCTATAAATTTAGCTTTGGATGCTGCCAAAAATCATGATTCAATCATAACTCTGGGGCCGATAATTCATAATCCTCAGATGGTACAAAAACTTGCCAGTGAAGGTATCATGAGTGTGGATGATACAAAAGAAATTAATAATAGACCAACTATCATCCGTTCTCATGGAGTAAAAAAAGAAACTCTACTGGAATTGCAGGATTTCGGAATTGAGATCATAAACGCCACTTGTCCTTACGTTTCCAAAGCTCAGGAACAAGCACAGATTCTGAGTAAGGAAGGATATCAGGTTATCATAATGGGAGACAAAGATCATCCCGAAGTGAAAGCACTTCGTTCCTATCTGGATGGAGAAGTTATCATTGTAGAAAATGCCAGCGAACTTCCTGCGAAAAAATTTGGTAAGATCGGAATTATCTGTCAAACGACTCGAAATATAACCGATTTGGAAAATCTGGTTCAAAAACTGATTTCCCAAAGCCATGAAATCCGCGTCATCAATACTATTTGCAATGCTACAAGTGTTCGTCAGGAATCGACTGTTGAACTGGCAAAACAAAGTGAAGTAATGATAGTGATAGGCGGAAAAAACAGTTCAAACACAAAAATGCTTGCCAAGATCAGCAAAAATTTTGTAGAGACATATCACATTGAAACAGAACGTGAAATCGAATGTAAGTGGTTTAAAGATAAGGTAAATATCGGTATCACGGCAGGTGCTTCCACACCAGACTGGATTATCGTGGAAGTACACAACAAAATTATTAAATGTATGGGGAATATCGATAAAAAAGTAGATAATATCGAAGATATTCCCGGATTCAAGGAGGATGAATGATTGTTAACGATCAAAAAGAAATCAAGGATGAAAAAAATCCTAAAAAAGAAGTTCTTGTAGAAACAAAAAAAGAAGAAGTAAAAGAAGAAATCAAACAACCTGAAACGGAAGCAAAAGAAGAAACCAAAGAAGTAAAAACCGAAGAGAAGAAAGAAGAGCAACCAGCAGAATTAGCAGAAGAAAAAGTAGAAAAACCTGCTGAAAAAACTGAAGAAACTGAAAAACCTGCTGAAGTAACTGAAGAGAAAGTTGAAGAAGTGAAAACTGAAAAACCAAAAGAACTTTCCAAAAAGAAAAAAGACGAAATGGATATGATGAGTCTTTTGGATGAACATTTCAGCAAATTCGATGCAGGAAAGATCGTGGAAGGAACAGTAGTAAGTGTTGATGAAAGATCAGTTCTGGTTGACATCGGTTTCAAATCGGAAAGTGCTATTTCAATTCGTGAATTCACCAATTCCACTTTGCCGGAGATTGGAAGCAAAATCAAAGTTTACATCGATTCTGTGGAAGATGGTTCCGGACGTCTCAAGCTTTCCAAAAAGAAAGCAGATTTCTATTTGAATCTGGAAGAATTGGAAAAAGTTCACGATAAGAATGAATCTGTAAAAGGTATTTTGCGTCGACGTGTGAAAGGCGGAATGATAGTTGAAATTGATGGACTAGAAGCTTTTCTTCCCGGTTCACAAATATCCACAAAACCAATTCCGAATTTAGATCAGTTCATCGGAAAAGAGTCTGATTTCAAAATTCTGAAAATAGATAAAGAAAGAAGAAATATAATAGTTTCTCGCAAGAAAGTTCTCATCGAAGAACAAGAAGAAAAACTACAAGAACTTCGTAAAGTAATCGTAGAAGGTGCAGAGCTTGATGGTGAAGTTCGCAATATTACAGATTACGGTGCTTTTATCGACCTGGGTGGAATTGATGGCCTGCTTCATATCACAGATATGAGTTGGGGACACATCAAGCATCCTAGTGATATGTTGAATATCGGCGATAAAGTTAAAGTAAAAGTTCTCAATTATGATGTAGATGAAGGTAAAGTTTCTCTTGGACTTAAGCAGCTTGTTCCTCATCCCTGGGAAAACATCGAAACAAAATATCCGGAAGGAACCATTGTTTCTGGTAAAGTTGTGAACATTACCAATTATGGTGTGTTCGTAGAATTAGAATCTGGCGTAGAAGGCCTTGTTCATATTTCTGAAATGAGCTGGACTAAGAAGATCAAACATCCAAAGCAGATCCTGAAACTTGGTGATTCGATAAAAGCAATCGTTTTACATACTTCCAAAGAAGAGAAAAGAATTTCTCTGGGAATCAAGCAGATGGAACCGAATCCCTGGCTTACCATAGAAGAACGTTATCCAATCGGATCCGTTTTGAAAGGTACAATTAAAAGCATCACTCCATTTGGTGTTTTTGTTGAGATCGAAAAAGATATAGAAGGTCTTATTCATATATCCGATATTTCCTGGACGAAGCGAATTTATCATCCCAAAGAAGTTTACAAAAAAGGTCAGGAAGTGAAAGTTGTAGTTATTTCCATCGATAAAACATTACACAGAATTGCACTGGGCGTGAAACAGCTTACCGAAGATCCCTGGGATAAACTGGATGAGAAACTTCCGATCAATACCGAGCTGAAAGCTAAAATCGTAAAACTTATCTCCAAAGGTGTTTTAGTGGATGTGGGAGTTGATGGAAATATGGTAGAAGGATTTGTTCCACTTTCTCATCTGGCAATTCCTGGACTGAAAAAAGCAGGAATGGCTTTTGAAGTGAGTGAAGAACTTCCCCTTAAGATCATCGAACTCGATCTGGAAAATAGAAGACTTATCCTCAGCGTAAAAGCTTATTACTTTGCCAAAGATGCAGAAGAACTTCAGAAATATGTAGACGAACATCAACAGAAAGTTCGCGAAAAAATCGAAAAGAGACGTGCTATAAAAGAAAATCTGGTTGAACAAGAAGAAGAGCCAAAACCTGCTGAAGAAACGAAAGAAGAACCAGTAGAAAATTCTAAGAAAGAACAGGTAGTGGAAAAAGCAGAAGTAAAACCAGAAGAAGAAAAACCCGAAGAAAAAGAAACAGAAAAAGAAGAATCAACAGAAGAACAACCTGAAGAAAAACCAGAAGAAGAAAAACCCGAAGAAAAAGAAACAGAAAAAGAAGAATCAACAGAAGAACAACCTGAAGAAAAACCAGAAGCTGAAGAAAAGAAAGAAGAAAAACCTGCTGAAGAGAAAGCTAAAGAAGAAACTCCTGAAGAAGAAACAACAGATGAAGAACCAGAAGAAGAAAAGCAGGAAGAAGAAAAATAATTGGAATCACTAAGATGAATATAATTAAGGCGGCTAATTTTAGTCGCCTTTTTCTATGGGAGATTCAATGAAAGAAAATATTTTTTTGATAGGTTTTATGGGAGTTGGTAAGACGTTTCTGGGAGAGAAACTGGCAGAACATTTGGAATTGGATTTTTATGACCTGGATTGTGCTATCGAGAAAAAAGCAGGTTTGGATGTGAATGATATTTTTGCCCGGAAAGGTGAAGAATATTTCAGAAAATTGGAATCGAAGATTTTATTGAATTGGCGAAAATCAGGAATTATTTCTACCGGCGGCGGAATTGTGCTGGAAACAAAAAATAGAGATTTCCTGAAAAAATCACAGAATAAAATCATCTGGCTGAATCCCAAATGGGAAATTATTCGTTCTCGTATTGTAAACTCTTATCGACCATTAGTTTTAGATCGCAGTGAAATGGAATTGTTTAGTTTATGGTCGGAAAGACAACCCTTTTATGAAGAATGCGCCGACATATTATTTGAAGGAACAGAGCTGAAAGAACTGATAAAATTGCTTGATTGATCAGATTATTTCATCAACAGCATTTTCCTCACATCTATTTCTTCTCCATTCACTTTAAGCCTTGCGAAATATTCACCTGAAGATACGCTCTTTCCAGCATCGTTTTTTCCATTCCATACGCATTCAAAGTGACCAGCAGAAAGAAGTGAATTTAAAAGTGTTTTTACTTTTTGACCTTTGATGTTGAAGATTTCCAGAGTCACAAACGAGGACGTTTGTGTTACGTTGAAGCTGATTGTTGTGGATGGATTGAAGGGATTTGGGTAGTTGCATAGATTTATCTCATCATTTGGAATAACAACCGGATCTTCTACACTGACTACCGGTGGAGCCCCAAACTCATAACAACCCATATCAATTGTTGCCAATCCGTTTCCATCACCATCCCATATACGTCCGTGATGAAGTAAATCCCAAGGTGGCAGAAATAATCCTGTTGTGTCAGGCGTACCGTTATCGATACAGGGAGAAAGCTCGGAGAGTTGATAAGGATCATCACCGGAAAGCAAGAATTGAGGATCTTCGTCAATGTTGCCTTCTAACAAGTTGATAACATTTGAATTATTATCGCTAAAAATTGCAGAACTTCCACCTTCAATATTATTATATAAAGAATAAAGTGTGCTAGGAAAATTTAGATAAGGATCATACAATAAACCAACCTCATAATCACCTGGATTTCGTAAAACATTATTTTGAAGATACATGTTACCATTAAAGCTAACCCCATAAGATGAAATATTATTAACAACTGTATTGTTAGAGAAATGTATTGAACTATTGGGTTCGGAGTCTATATAGATTGTACCCCTACCATTTTCGATATGATTGTCTAAAAAAAGGTTATTATTTATATTTATATCACCAATTTCACCATTATAATCATTCACTAGTAAAGCACTTGCATAACCAAAATATGTAGGGCAGGGACCAGAATTATTAATAAACTTGCAATTCTCAATATTCACATCTCCACTACTCATTACATAAAGTCCTGCTGAATGACAAGGACCACCTGAAATTGAATTATTAGAGAATGTACAATCGGTTGCTTCAAAATAAGTAGTACCATTAAACCAAGCACCTGAGTTGCTACCAATTTGACTTTCTGTATTATAAGCTGTAACATTTCTTAGTTCAATGTTTCCACCAGCTGTACTACTTGAAATAGCAGCACCAAAGCCTGTTATAATACAGTCCTGAATAAGTATGTTTTCAAATACAATAAAATCTGTATTGTGTAACCAAACTAGTTTGCCATTACAAAAACCATTAAGAAACGAGAGATTTTTCACTAACGAATGTTCATATCCAGATAGACCCATAAATAATGTATTAAGATTTGATTCACCATCGATAATAGTATCATTCAAATTATTACCAATAATATTAACATAAGGCTTACAACCAAATGGTAATTGTAATGGATTAGAAGTATCATTATAAAAACCAGGCAGTAAATATACTGTATTTGGGTTATCAGGGTTCGATGCAACTTTTCTTACTGCTCGATTGATTATTAACATTGGTTGATCTGGAGATAGACCTGAATTCTCATCGCTGCCATTTGGAGAAACGTATAAGTCGTGATCAATTGGCTCAAGATAACTATTCAAAATATCAAAATTATAAGTAACTGCTATCGCTCTAACATTACTAACAAAATATTCCGAAGGTACATACACAGTAAAAGTATCTACGATAACTGTGAAGTCTGTAACATGAATAGAAGAAATGTAAATCTCTGACATATAAGCAGCAAGATTATTATAAATATTACACCTGTTATCTTCGTCAAAAGTAACATTAGAATCTCCACTAACACCTATAGCACCACCAGCTCGATCGGCAAAATTATTGCGAATAACTGTACCTGATAAGAAAAGATTTGTATTGAAAATACTCAAACCCGCACCAGCAATTGCATAATTTTCTGTTATGACACAATTAATTATGCTATTATTTACTTGTGTATCTTCAACATAAATTGTAATACCTCCACCCCAAGAAGTTAACGCCTGATTACCTTGACCGTTTTTAATAGTTAAACCTTGTAAAATCGTGTTTGTTTCACCAGAAACAACACTCACACAACTACCTTGACGTTGACCATCGATAACTGTTTGTGAAATATATTGTGGATCACTCGTGGTGAGTTCCAAGCTTGCTACAGTGATGTTTTTACCATTATAATCAATGTTTTCGTAATACGTTCCAGGATAAACTAGAACTGTGTCACTATGCGTAGATACATTTATACCTTGCTGGATTGTAGTAAAATCTCCGGTGCCATCTAGTTTGATGTACCAGGTGGTAGAATGCAGCCACAAAGAAACGCTAAATAGCGCGAAGAAAACTATAAGTTTTGATTTAATAATAACCCCCTGATCATTATTAAGCTCCCCTTCGTAAGGGGAGTACGAGGGGTTTTGTAAGATTCATAATTAATTCTATTCTCATTAAATCCCCTTTTTCCCCCTTACAAAGGGGGACTAAAAAATAACCTTGCGAAGGTTTCACACACCCCTCGGCTAAAGTTTACCAGCCTTTGGCTGGCCGCATCCCTAAGCCAAAGGCTTATAAATCTCAAGAGGGGAATTTAACCTTCGCAAGGATTTCGCAAACAAGATGTTTGCGTTACTTTAACATTAACATTTTCTTCTTGATCGTTTGAGATGAAGTGGAAATCTGGTAAAAGTAAACACCGCTGGAAACGGATTTTCCTGTGCTGTCTTTGCCA